>JBAXDG010000005.1:0-53597 GCA_037141075.1 Kiritimatiellales bacterium | reverse complement strand
TGAATCTGATTTCCCTCATGGAAGAGGGCTTTCTACGAGACAACACCCACGGGGCTACCCATTATCACACTACGGATATTCACCCCTACTGGGCTGACAGTCTGCACTATCTCACCACCATCGGAAATCACATCTTCTACGTCGAGCGCGTCCGTCAGGTTGCCTCGCTTTAACACAAAACTTATTGCGCAAAAATCAAACTGCGGTTGATTATGTGAAAATTTTCCCATAAATTCGGCCGTATTCTTTTTGTTAAATTAAGGAGCCTCTTATGGAGCACAATATTTTGGCGATTACCATCGGTGCGATTCTCGTTAACAACTTTGTACTCTCCAAAATCCTCGGCATCTGCCCTTTTCTCGGTGTCTCAAAAAAGCTCGAAACGGCCCTCGGCATGTCCGGCGCGGTGATCTTTGTAATGACGCTGGCGTCGTTGGTTACGTCGCTCATCTACAATTATGTGCTCGCACGGACTTTCACGATCGGCGGCATTGTCATCAAACTGGCCTTCTTGAAGATTCTGGTCTTTATTGTGGTCATCGCCGCGCTGGTTCAGGTGGTGGAAATCATCCTCCAGAAATTCAGCCCCCCGCTCTACCAAGCACTTGGCATTTTCCTGCCGCTGATCACCACCAACTGCGCAGTGCTGGGCGCGGCGGAACTGAGTGTAAAGGCCGGACACAGCGTTATTGAAGCCACCATTTTCGGCACCTGCTCCGCGATCGGCTTTGCGCTGGCGCTGGTGCTCTTTGCCAGCCTGCGCGAACGGCTCGACCTGGCTAAGGTGCCGGCCCCGTTTCAGGGAACGGCCATCGCGCTGATCACCGCCGGTATTCTGGCCATGGTCTTTATGGGATTTTCCGGGCTTGTCTAACCAACGACTGAGAACGCTATGACGCTTATAATCACTGCTGTACTTTTCACCGCCGGACTCGGCGCGCTCCTTGCGCTGGTCATCGGCGCAACCGCCAAAGCTTTTGCCGTCGAGGTTGATTCGCGGGTTGAAACCGTCACCGAAATGCTGCCCGGCGTCAACTGCGGCGGATGCGGCTACGCCGGGTGCGCCGACTTCGCCAAGGCCATCGTTGAAGGCCGCGCACCACCGATGCAGTGCCCTGTCAGCAACACTGAAAATATCAAACGGATTGCCGAATATCTTGGCATCTCCGCCGAAGAGAAAGAAAAGGTCATCGCAGTCGTCCGTTGCGGCGGAAGCTGCGCCGTCACCGTTCGCTCACCCTATAACGGCATCGGCGACTGCCGCTCCGCCGCGCTGGTCGCGGGCGGAGCCAAAGGCTGCGACTTCGGCTGTATCGGCTTTGCAAGCTGTGCGCGGGCCTGTCCGTTTGACGCCATCGAAATGCGCGACGGTCTGGCTGTGGTTCATCCCGACCTTTGCGTCGGCTGCGGCAAATGCGTCGAAACCTGTCCGAAAAACCTGATCATCCTCGCCCCCGCCGCCGTCGATGTGCATGTCTATTGCAGCTCGCCGGAAAAAGGCGCGCTCAAACTCAAAGTCTGCAAAACCGCCTGCATCGCCTGCCGCAAATGCGTCAAGGCCGCCGACAGTGAAAACCAGATGACCGTCAACGGCTTCCTCGTCGCCACGAATTACAGCAACCCGCCCATTTCCGATCTGGTTGAAAAAGCCAAATGCCCGACCACGGCCCTGCGTCTGGCCACGAGAAACGCTGTCGGCGCTTACGAAGGAGGTTTGAAATGAGCGACAAACTCCGCAAGTTCAAAGGCGGCGTTCACCCGAACGACAGCAAAGCCCTCTCGGCCTCCAAGCCGGTACAGACCGCGACGCTGCTCGAAAAATACACGGTGATTATTCATCAAAATATCGGCGCGCCGCCGGAACTCGTCGTCAAAAAAGGCGACCATGTAAAAAAAGGCGCACTGCTCGCCAAAGCGACCGGCTTCGTTTCGGTGCCGCTCCACGCTCCTACCAGCGGAACCGTCACCGCCCTCGAAAAATGCCCCGGCCCGACTGGCTTGAGCGTTCCATCCATTGAAATCACCGCCGATGGCAAAGACGAATGGGGTTCTCCGTTCGAACCGATCGCCGACTGGCAGAATGCTGAACCGGCTGTGCTCAAACAGCGTGTGGCCGATGCCGGTATCGTCGGTATGGGCGGTGCGGGCTTCCCGGCGCACGTCAAACTTTCACCGACTAAACCGGTTGATACACTCATTCTCAACGGCGCGGAATGCGAACCCTATCTGACCGCCGACCACCGTCTGATGGTCGAACAGGCCGAAGATGTTTTGCGCGGCGCGGCAATTCTCGCCCGCATCCTCGGACTGAATGGCGCGGTCATCGGCGTTGAGGAAAACAAACCTGACGCGATTGCCAAACTCAAAGAGCTGGCAGGAAAATACAACGTCACCATACAGAGCCTGCGCGTTAACTATCCTCAAGGCGCTGAAAAACAACTCATCTATGCACTCACCGGACGCGAAGTTCCGATCGGCGGACTGCCGATGGATGTAGGTTGCGTCGTACAGAACGTCGCCTCCGCCGCCGCAGTCGCCGAAGCCGTGATCAACGGGCATCCTTCGATTGAACGGATCACCACGGTCACCGGCGAACCGCTTGTCAGCCCCAGCAATTGGCGCTTCCGCCTCGGCACGCCGATCTCGAAAGCGATTGAATTGGCAGGCGGCGTAAAATATCAGCCGGCGAAACTGCTGCTCGGCGGCCCGATGATGGGCACCGCGCAGAACTCGCTCGACGTCACCGTTATGAAAAACACATCGGGTATTCTGCTGATTCCGGTTGAGCAGGTTTCGCAGTACACTTCCGAACCTTGTATCCGTTGCGGCCGGTGCGTTGAGTGCTGTCCGATGGACATTCTGCCCGCCACCATCAGCCAAGCAGTAGAAAACGAACGCTTTGACTGGGCCGAACAGCTCAATGTAACGGCCTGTATTGAGTGCGGATCGTGTAGCTATATCTGTCCGTCACACCGCCCGCTTAACCAGCAATTCAAACGGGCTAAAGCGGAAATTCTGGCCGCCCGCCGCAAGCAACAGAAAAAATAGAGAAGCCTTATGTCAGACGAAACCATCGTTGTTCAAATGCCAGATGCCACGAAGCTGGTCGTCAGCAACTCGCCGCACATTCGCGGCGGAGAAACCATTTCAAAGATCATGGTGCAGGTGCTGATCGCTCTGCTGCCTGCGGCCATCGCCGCCGTTTGGTTCTTCGGACTGGCCGCTTTAGAAGTCATGGCGCTTTGCACCATCGGCTGCATGGCTGTTGAAGTCCTCTGGAAGAAAGCGGCCAAACAGCCAACCGACAGCTGGAAAGACGGTAGCGCGGCCCTCACCGGACTGCTGCTGGCCATGAACCTCTCGGCTGGCGCACCGTGGTGGATCTGTATTCTCGGATCACTGCTGGCTATCGGTCTTGGCAAACAGCTTTTCGGCGGCCTCGGCTACAATCCCTTCAACCCGGCGCTCGTCGCACGTGTCGCCCTGCTCGTCGGCTTCCCGTCGCTGATGACCTCGTGGGTCGTTCCAAACCCTGGAAAATGGCTGGCCTGCGATGCGCTGACCGGCGCAACGCCGCTGGCGGCGCTCAAAAATCACTATCCTCTCGCCTCCATAAGCGACCTTTTCTACGGCAACGTTGGAGGCTGCCTCGGCGAAACCTCGGCGCTGGCCTTGCTCATCGGCGGCGCATTTCTGCTGGCTCGCGGACTCATCAAATGGCAGATACCCGCTTCCTTCATCGGAACCGTGGCACTGATCTCCGGTCTCGCCCATCACTTTAATCCCGAACTGACTCCGCCCGCGCTTTACCACGTCCTCGCCGGCGGCCTGATGATCGGCGCCTTCTTTATGGCGACCGACATGGTCACCTCGCCGATGACAGCGAACGGTGCGCTGATCTTCGGCTTCGGTTGCGGCGTTATCACCAGCGTCATCCGCATCTGGGGCGGCTATCCCGAAGGCGTCAGCTTTTCCATCCTCTTTATGAACGCGCTCACTCCGCTCATCGACCGCTACACCATCGGCAAACCATTCGGCTATATCCGCATCAAAAAGGAGACCGCCCAATGAGTAACGATGATGTCAAACTCTCCCGACTGGTGCTGAGCTTGGGGCTAATTTCCTGTGCCGCCACCGGCCTGATGGCGTTGGTTTTTGTGATCACAGAAGCGCCGATTGCCGCCGCGCAACAGCAGAAAAACACCGCTGCGCTTAGCCAGGTGCTGCCAGCCTTCGACAACCAGCCGTTAAAAGAAGCCGTCACACTCGGCGGCGTTACTTTCTACGCCGCCCGCAAAGGTGGACAGATCACCGGCTTTGCCGGAGAAACCATCACGACCAAAGGGTATGCCGGCGAAGTCAACGTACTGGCCGGACTCAAACCGGACGGAACCATCACCACGGTAATCGTCACCAAACAATCCGAAACTCCAGGCCTTGGAACCGTCGTGGCCGAGCGCGTGCGTGAAAAAACTCTTTCCGGAATTCTTGCCGGCAAAAAAGAAACCGGCCTGCCGCCCAACCCCATTCTCGACCAGTTCAACGGCATGAAGGCCGAAGCCGGTCAGACCCCGTGGGCAGTCAAAAAAGACGGCGGAAATCTTGATGCCATCACCGGAGCCACGATAACCAGCCGCGCCGTCGGCGGAGCCGTATTCACCATTGCCGAAGCGTTCGCGCAGAATAAAGAACAGCTATTGAAGGAGAACAAATAATGTCGCTCTTCAAAGAACTCACCAAAGGGATCATCCGCGAAAATCCCACCTTCGTGCTGATGCTCGGCATGTGCCCGACGCTGGCGGTCACCAACAACGCGGTCAACGGATTCAGTATGGGCGTAGCGACGCTTTTCGTGCTGGCCGGTAGCAACATGGTCATTTCGCTGATCCGCAATGTCGTCCCGAAAAAAGTGCGCATCCCCTGCTACGTCGTCGTTATCGCCGCCTTCGTCACCGTGGTGGATCTGCTCATGCAGGCCTACGCTCCGGTAGCCATCTATGAAGCGCTCGGAATTTTCATTCCGCTGATCGTCGTGAACTGTATTGTGCTTGGACGTGCCGAAGCGTTCGCCTGCAAAAACGGAATTCTCGCCTCCATTGCCGACGGAATCGGAATGGGCATCGGATTCACTCTGGCGCTCACCGTCATCGGCGGAATCCGCGAATTTCTATCTACCGGCTCGCTCTTCCAGATCAAACTGATCGAAGGCTGGACGCAGAGTTTTATGCTGATGGGCCAGGCTCCCGGCGGATTCATCCTGCTCGGCATCCTGCTCGCGATTATCAACTGGAACAACTCGCGCAAAGCGAAAAAGGAAGGCCGCCCGTGGACTCCGCCCGGCCTCGACTGCCGCCAATGCAACCTTTGTGATCTCGGGAAGAAGTAAGAACTTTCCAAAAGACGTAGTTGTGTGCGTCAAGTTCTCATGCCACCAAGGACGCTGATCCTTGGTGGCACCCGTCCTATTGCATCCGGACTTTAATTTGATAATGGTTCACTCTGGAGTTAGGAGATGCGTTGGTGTAGCCGCCTTGCGTCCACGGGATATTGCTTTCCAGACATTGGAAGCCGCTCATCAGATTCGTTGACCAGTAGACCGAATAGACCCGGCCGGAAACCGGGCTCCACGTGATTACGTTGCGGTTGTTCTGGACCGCCCTGAAGCCGGAGGTCGTGTTCGTCGGATCGGTTCCGGCAATATATTCCTGCCAGGCGGTCAGTCCGTCACCATCTTGATCGACAGCGGCCGCCTGATCGAACGTGGCCCCGCTGTTGGTCAGACCGTACTGCGCCATCCACTTGTACGGCACCTGTGCCGGGGCGTTGGTGGTCACCTGATTCGTAAAGGCCGCGGCCACTGTGACCGCCGTCACGTTGCTCCAGATGAGGGTGTAGTTCGTGCTGTTGTTATTAAACGCTACGCCTATGTTTCCTCCGTTAGTGAACACGGCCGCGATCCGGTAGTAATTACTCGCCGTGATCACAAAGGTCACGGGGTAACCGATCGGTACATTCGTGCTCGTCGGCGAAACCGAACCGCCGATGCTCCCTTGCCCCATCAGCGTCACGGAGTCAAGTTTGTACGTCGCGGTCAGAGCAATGGCCTGTGCCGGCATCGTTACCGTAGTGCTTGCGGAATTAGAATTGGCCGCATACTGCGTATCGCCGGTCCAATGGTCGAAAGTCTGACCCTCTGCCGGTGCATCCGCCGAGATATCCACCTGCGTCCCGTTAGTGTACGAGCCGCCGCCGGTGCCGCTGTTGACCGTCAGCGCATAATAAACATCCACATACGTCGCAGTCAGAACGACATCTCGCGCAGGCATAGTCATCCAGGTGCTTGCGTTGGTGGCATCGTCCAAATATTGCGTGTCGCCGGTCCACTTGTCGAAGGCCTTGCCGGCTGCCGGAGTGTTCGCCAAGATCGCCACTTTCTGTTCGTTGGTATACGACAAGCCGCCGCCGGTGCCGTAGTTGATCGTCAGGGAATAATTGACGTCCGCATACGTCGCGGTTAGAGCAACAGCCTGCGCAGGCATAGTCACCGTGGTGTTCAGAGAGCTGGCATTGTCCACATACTGCGTGTCGCCGATCCAATGGTCAAAGGCCTTGCCGGCTGCCGGAGCGTTCGCCGCAATCGCCACCCTCGCTCCGTTGGTATGCGTCCCTCCGCCGCCAGTACCACTGTTAACCGTCAGCGCATACGTGGTGTCCACATACGTCGCGGTCAAGGCAATAGCCTGCGTCGGGATCGTTACCGTGGTGTTTGAAGAGCTGACGCTGGCGACGACCTGCGTATCGCCGATCCACGCAGCAAAAGTTTTCCCGGCGATCACATCCGCCGCGATCGCCACCCTCGTTCCGTTGGTGTACGAGCCGTCGCCGGTGCCGCTGTTAACCGTCAGGGCGTAATAGACATCCATATACGTCGCAGTCAGGCTGACTGCATTGGTCGACATGGTGACCAGAGCGTTCATATTGGTGGTGGTGTTCACAACTTGCGTGTCGCCGACCCACTGACTGAAGGCCTTTCCACTGGTTGGAGCATTCGCCGAGATCGCCACCCTCGCTCCGTTGGTGAATGAACCGCCGCCGGTGCCGCCGGTGACCGTCAGGGCGTAATAGACATCCACATACGTCGCGGTTAGAGAAACGGCCTGAGCTGGCATAGTCACCGTGGTGTTCAGAGAGCTGGCATTGTCCACATACTGCGTGTCACCGATCCACTTGTCGAAGGCCTTCCCGGCTGCCGGAGCGTTCGCCGCAATCGCCACCCTCGCTCCGTTGGTATATGTCCCTCCGCCGCCGGTGCCGTAGTTGATCGTCAGGGAATAATTGACGTCCGCATACGTCGCGGTTAGAGCAACAGCCTGCGCAGGCATAGTCACCGTGGTGTTCAGAGAGCTGGCATTGTCCACATACTGCGTGTCGCCGATCCAATGGTCAAAGGCCTTGCCGGCTGCCGGAGCGTTCGCCGCAATCGCCACCACCGTTCCGTTGGTGAACGAACCGCCGCCAGTGCCGTTATTGACCGTCAGAGTGTAGGAACCTGCCATAACCTGAATGTTCAGGATCGCGGTATCCGTTCCGCCCTTGCCGTCGGAAACCTGAACCGTCCAGCTGTTGGCACCCGCGTCACCGCCAGCCGGTGTGCCGGAGAGAGCACCACCGGAAGCGATGCTCAGCCACGCCGGACCCGAGACCTTCGAGTAGGTCAGCGTGTCGCCGTTGGCATCTGTTGCCGAGCCAGCCAGAGTCTGGCCGGTGTAGGGCACGCCAACGGTGACACTGGCTTTACTGATCGGATCAGCCGTGAAAACGGGAGGCGAATTACCTGTTGCGCCGCCCGTCATTTTTATAACACGTGTCACGTCCTGTTGCAGCGGGACAGTAAGCTTCCAGCCTCTGGCGCTATTGGTAATCGTCATCGGGGTGTTCGAGATAAGCTCTTTGAACGCCGGATTTGCCGCCAGCCCCAGCGCGGCCGCTTCGATGTCGATGTCAACCGTGGCGGGCAGGTTGGTCGGCCCCCAAACGGTCAGATAAATATTCGTACCGTGACCGAAGCGCTGAACCACAACCGCGGTGTTCGTGCAAAAGGCGTGGGTGACCGGCTCCCAGCCGGCAAGACGGATGGCCTCGTTGGCGGGTATGTAATTGGTCCACACCGCCTGATGCGCCGGCGTGTAGAACAGTGAAAGTGCAGGGTCGTAGTTAGGATTGCTGGCCGTCATGAAATAGAGAGAGTCGTTGCAGGAGGAAAAGCCGAAGGCGGTACAAATCGCCAAGGCTCTTTTGATGTCGGCCAACACGTTGCCCCCGGTATCGGGATAACTGATCCGATAAGATTTGCGCCCCATATAGATGCGATATAGATCGTAGTCACTGATAGCGTGATACTTCTCACCGCCCTCGTTCCAGGCGCTGGCCATCTGCGAGGCGAGGAAGTGCATGCCGACCCGATCCTGTCCGCCCAGCAGTTCCGTTGCAGTTTTAGCACCGAAAGACTGCATGCCCGCCCCCTCATGCCACATGTCGCCCTGTTTGGCCATTAACCGGTAGGCGTCAAACAGCTCGTAATTCGAAAACTGCGTGGGCAGGCAGAGACGCCCCAACTGATCGAAGGTGAGGGGATGTTTCGTATAGGCAAAATGTTCGCGCCGGTAGTTGACGATCATGCTTCTCCCTCCGGTAACATCCCAGTGCATATAGGCAAAATTGGTGTTAGAACCAAGGAGCTTTCCGGATCTGCGCAGATACATATCGGCATAAACCGACCAATTCGTATGGGCGGCATCATTAAAAAGGTTGGGACTGACATTGCATCCGATATCGAGCGTCCCGGCTGCCGGAGGATCTTGCATGCTCCATGTTCCGTCCGGGTGATAAGCGACGCAGTTGCTGATAGCGGCCCGGGCCTCGACCAGCGACGGATCATTGACAGGGAGTTTTCTCCCGTATTCCATGATGTCGGTGCAAGTGGCAATGGCAGCAAGGTAGCCTTTGGTATTCGTAGGCGAGAGGTTTTCCACACCCGTCATACCCTGCGGTCGCGCGGTGAGTTTGCCGTAGGCACACCACTGTCCCATGTCAGGAAAGGTCAAATTGGCCTGATCGTTCTTACTAGGCGCTTCGTTCTCATAATTCATTGTAAACCAATAGCGGTTATGGTTGAGCCGCTTCATGATCCCCGGTTCGAGGGTGTAGTAATCGGGATACCAGTCATAGTATTTCGCCAGCGCGTCGCGGAAGCCCCACGTGCCGTCAATGGAATAGATGCGGAAACGAAAGGGGGCCGCCGAGGGAAAATTGGTCGTAATCGACGACAGACCGTAAGCCATCCGGATGCGGACGCCGCCGGCATCCGCACTATTCTCAAACACGCACGGATCCGTCGGCGGGATACACAGCGAGATTCCGCCGTTGGCGTTCCACACAGCGGGAATCGGAATCAATAAACTATCATCTTTCGTATAACCGAGAGCCGCGCTGGTAATGACCTTATTAGTGCCGGAAAGGTTGTGGCCCCATTTCCAGCCCGTCGTATCCACCGGCACATTAAAGCCCAGCCACAAGCCGCGATCAGAGCCCGTCGTACTGGCCAGTGTACCCGCCACTTCAATATAGCCATTCCCTTGGGTTATCACCGCGTCCAATGTCGCATTGAGGCTGCTGCTCGTCAGGTGAAGATTTCCGCCAGACGGTGCGGCGCCCGTCATGAACACTTCTGTGGAACTGTTCGTATCCATCAGATAGAAACCGCCACCCGTCCCGCTCGGCTGTACAACGCCGTTCAGGGTGACCGAGGTGATTATCCCGTTGGTTCCCATCTCCAGTTGCAGACCGGCATTATCCGATAAAGTTACCGCCTGCACAGAAGCGCAGATCAGGAACCCCAGAAAGAAGATGGAAAAAATAACAAGCCTTCGCCGTATGCCGGAAAAAGCCCGTGAGTTGCTGCCGACCGCCGTCATCATCATTTCATTAATCTTCTTCATTTCAGTCCTCCGAAATCCCATTATCTGTAAACCCCTATTCTGATAATAATTGCATGTCTTGAATTTTTATACGAGCAAAACCCTCCGGACTCCTCGCGCGGCTTTCCGTCTTTCGCAGCGATGTTATACCACATGCGTATGGGGTTCGGTATTTATGTCAAGGCCGCCGGGACGGCGGCGGTACGTATCGCAACCGTCCCGGTTGCCTTGTTTATCAACCGAATATCATGCGGTTTTGGTATTACTGCATCCGGACCTTGATCTGATAATGGTTCACTCTGGAGTCAGGAGTTGCGTTGGTGAAGCTACTTTGCGTCCACGGAATGTTGGTTTCCAATGGTTGGAAGCCGTTCAGCAGGTTCGTTGACCAGTAAACCGAATAGACCCGTCCGGAAAACGAATTCCAACTGATTATGTTGCGGTTGTCCTGCGCCGCCTTAAAGCCGGAGGTCGTATTCGTCGGATCGGTTCCGGCAATGTATTCCTGCCAAGCAGTCAGCCCGTCACCGTCTTGGTCGACAGCGGCCGCCTGATCGAACGTGGCTCCGCTGTTGGTCAGCCCGTGCCTCGCCATCCAGGAGTACGGCACATTCGCAGCGTTAGTGACCACCTGCGCCGTGAAGGTCACAGCCAGCACGCCCGAGGTCTGCACATTGCTCCAGGTGAAGTTAGTGGTCGTGCTGTTGTTATCAAACGTCATGCCCGTCACGGCCGTTCCGTTGGTGGCCAACGTCGCGATCCGGTAATAATTACTCGCTGTAACAACAAAGTCCGCGCTGTTACCAGCCAAGATGTTCGTAATCGCCGGCGAAACCGTTCCGCCAGCTCCCGCATCGGCCGTCAACGTGTAATAAACAGCTGCGTTTTTGTACGTCGCAGTCAGGCTAATCGCCTGCGCGGGCATAATCACCGTGGTGTTTGCGGAATTGGAATCAGCCAGATACACAGTGTCGCCGGTCCAATGGTCGAAAAGCTGGCCCTCTGCTGGAGCATCCGCTGAGATTGCCACCTGCTGCCCGTTGGTGTACGAACCGCCGCCGGTTCCGTTGTTGACCGCCAGCGTATAAGTGATGTCTTTGTACGTCGCGGTCAAGACAACAGCCTGCGCCGGCATCGTCACCGTCGTGCTGGCGGAATTGGAATTGGCCAGATAAGCGGTGTCGCCGGTCCACTGGACAAAGACCTTCCCCGTCAAGTTGCTCGCCGAAATCGCCACATGCGCGCCGTTGGTGTACGACCCAGAGCCGCTGCCGCTGTTGACCGTCAGCAGGTAGGGAGCGGTAAAGGTACCATAGGACGAGTAGCCGTAGCCCGCCGAGTTGTGTGCGTAACCGGCGTAAGAATACTGCACGCCCGGGGTCAATCCTGTGGCTTTGACCGTGAAGACGCCCATCGTCTGGTTCGTGCCCTTCTGGAGTTTGATCGCGTCGGGCCCGCCTGCTTCCGGAGCGGAATTTACGGCGGTGGCGGCATACACGATGCCGTAATCATCAATGGTGGATCCGCCGTTCGGAATCACGGTCGCTCCCAAGGTCGCATTCGTGGTGGTAATCCCCGTTGCCGTCGGCACCTGCACAGCCGGGGTGAGCGATGTGATATTGGCCGGTGAAAAGACGGCGGCGACAATATGCAACCTGGCCGCGCTGCCATGCGTGCATGTGAAGTTAGTAGTCGTTGTCACGAGATTCGAGATGTAGCCCTGATACCAGTATCCCTGCACATAAGGAGAAAGCCAATTGACAGGAGTGCCGCCGCTCGCGCTGGCGGAGAAGCCGCTGCCGGAATTGGTCGCGGCACTGCCGGAACACAAGGCGGCGAAGCCGCCATTGGGAACGCCCGTCAACACGTTCGTGGTGGTTACTGACGAGAGGGTGAGGACATTACCAGCGTTGCCGGAGGCGATAATTGGAAGCACGCTCGTATCAACGCCAGAGAGAGTGAAGGCTGAAATAATTTGCGCCAGATAGCCCGCGGGCAAACTGCCTGAAATGGTGCCGCTGCCAGCGGTCGGGTTCCAGAGATAAAAAATTGAGCTGCCAAATGCCTTGGCTGCAGAATTACCCGCCTGGACGGCCCGAGTCATGGTTTGAGTGACCGTGCCGCCGCTGGTTACCCAGTATACGTCCGCCGGGCCGGCAGGATAGGTGTTATTTGCAGCCTTGTAACTAAGATTGACCACGAGCACGTTTCCCCCGGTGATCGAGAACACTTTGCTGATGGGCAAAGCGGTTGAGGTTGTTTCCCCCCCAGTCGAATCCACCACGGTGATCGTCGCCGGGACGTAGTCCACATACGTCGCCGTCAGGGTGACCGGATTGGTCGACATGGTCACCAAGGCGTTGGTGTAAGTGACCTTGTTCACAACCTGCGTGTCGCCGACCCACCGGAAGACCTTTCCCGGTGGAGCATTGCTGGCCGTAATCACCACCTGCTCTCCGTTGGTGTATACCCCGGAGCCGGTGCCGCTGTTGACCGTCAGGGCGTAATTGTACGTCGCGATCAGCGTAATGTTCTGTGGAGGCATGATCACCGTCGTGCTCGCCGCATTGGTGCTGGTCACATACGGTGCACCGGTTCCGATCCACTCTCTGAAGGAAACCCCGGGTCTGACATCGCTCGCCCCGACCGCCACCAGCTGCCCATTGGTGTATACCCCGGAGCCGGTGCCGCCGTTGACGGTCAAACCGTAGACATCTTTATACGTCGCAGTCAGAGAAACATCTTGCGCAGGCATGGTTACCGTGGTGCTCGGCGAGGTCACGCTTGCCACAACCTGCGTGTCACCCGTCCAGCGGTCAAAAGCCTGTCCAGCCGGTGCATTACTGGCGGTAATGAGCACTTGCGTTTCATTGGTGTACGCTCCGCCGCCAGTGCCGTTGTTGATCGTCAGCGTGGCCCAGCTGGGGAGCTTCGTGTACGTTGCGGTCAGAGTGACCGGATTGGTCGACATGGTCACCAAGGCGTTGGTGTAAGTGACGTTGTTCACAACCTGCGTATCGCCGATCCACTGAACAAACGCATTTCCAGACACTGGATTCGCCGAGATCGCCACCTGCTGTCCGTTGGTGTACGAACCGCCGCCGCTGCCGCTGTTGACCGTCAGCGCGTAAGTGGGGATTATGTACATCGCGGTCAGGGAAATGCTCTGCGAACCCATGGTTACCGTGGTGGTCGGGGCATAGATACTGGCCGCATACGGCGCGCCGGTGCCGTCCCACCGATCAAAGACCATTCCCGCCGGAGCATTGCTGGCCTCAATCACCACCTGCTGTCCGTTGGTGTATATCCCGCCGCCGCCGGTGCCGTTGTTGACCGTCAGAGTGGAGAGGATGTTTGTGAACGTCGCGGCCAGCGTGCCATCAGCCGTCACATTGTTCCAGGTAAAGTTGACCACCCTGTCGCTATTACTGAAGATTAGTCCAGCTACGTCCGCGCCATTGGTCTTCAGCGTTGCAACCCGGAAGCCATTAGTCCCCCCCGAAATAACGAAGGCCGGACTGTCGCCGGATAGTACGGTCGGGCTTGTCGGCGAAATCGTGCCAAGGCCATCGGTACTGGTCGTTATCGTGTAGGTCGCAACGGCCGTAACTCTGAGCAACACCGGCCTGATATTTAACGTACTTCTGTCTACAAAAAGGCCGACCGCATTTACGGCAGTAAAGGAAGGCGTCACGATCGGATTATTGGTTCCGTTCATGAGGCTGGACTCCGTAATAGTAAGTTCCCGCCATTGATTTGCCGGGTCGGCCATATTGGTGATGGAGATTCCTGCGGCAGTCGTATAGGACTTATCGCTGACATACCATTTGCCGGTACCGCTATCACGGAAGGCGGCGCGATAAGTTGCGGGATTGTTGACTGTCAGTTCGTATAAATAGGCAGCGGTTGTCATATCCAAGTTGTCGGCTGCTTTGAGATAGAGCAGCTCCGAATATACACCACCGCTGCCCGGTTTTTGCTCATAGAATGGGGACGCCGTCTGCAATCTCCACTGTTGAAAGGCGCTTTTATCGCTCTGTACCACACCGTAGAGGGCGGTGCCGCTATAGTCGCCGGGCCCCGCGTAAGGATACAAGATAGCCTGATTCGTCCCATCGTATATTCCGTAAAAATTGTAGACGCCATTGGCTATTACCCTGTTCGTTTGCGATATATCGACCTGCGCAGTGACGTTGCTCACGCTGTTCCATTCCAATACGATCAATCGATCGGAATCCACATACGTCGCGGTCAGGGTGACCGGATTGGTCGACATGGTTACCGTGGCGTCCGTGTAGATGACTTCATCCAGAACCTGCGTATCGCCGGTCCATTGGTCAAAGGCCTTCCAGGGGATCGTATTCGCCACAATCAGCACCTGCTGTCCGTTGGTGTATGTCCCGGAGCCGGTGCCGCTGTTGACCGTCAGGTCGTAATAGTGCGTCGCGGTCAGGGTGATATCCTGCACGGGCATGGTGACCGTAGTGCTCGCGGAAATGACATTGGCCACATACGGCGCGCCGGTGCCGATCCAGTCTTTAAAGGAAACCCCGGGTCTGACATCGCTTGCATCAATCGCCACCGTCTGTCCGCTGGTGTAGGCCCCGGAGCCGGCGCCGCCAATGACCGTCAGGATCACATCGCTATAGGTCGCGGTCAGAGTGACGCCGGTTGTCGGCATAGTTACCGTGGCGGGAGAAGCCGTGGCACTGGACACAACCTGCGTATCTCCGATCCACGCCACAAAGGTTCTTCCCGGATTCGCCGAAATCTCCACCGGCTGTCCGTTGGTGTATGTCCCGGAGCCGGATCCGTTGTTGACAGTCAAACGATAGACATCTTTATACACTGCCGTCAGAAAAACGTCTTGTACCGGCATGGTGACCACGGTGCTCGGCGAGGTCACGCTTTCCACGACCTGTGTGTCACCCGTCCACCGTTCAAACTCCTGCCCCGCCGGTGCGGGGTTGGCGGTGATGGGCGCTTCCGTTCCGTTGGTGTACGCCGCAGAGCCGCTGCCGCCGTTGACGGTCAGCATGGACCAGCCGGGGAGATTGGTGTACGTTGCGGTCAGGGTGACCGCATTATTCGACATGGTCACCAAGGCGTTCGTGTAGGTGACGTTGTCCACAACCTGCGTATCGCCGACCCACTGGACAAAAGTCCGTCCAGTCACTGCCTTCGCTGAGATCGCCACCTGCTGGCCGTTGGTATACGAGCCGCTTCCGTTGCCGCTATTCACCTCGAGGGGATACCAGCCGGGCAGAATCTGATTGAAAAGCCACGTCATGTAAACGGGTTCCGGATCACAGCGGTCGCTGCTGAGGTATGTTGGGGCTCTGGTTGAGACGCCAGCGACAAAAGGAATGAAATCGGGGGTACTGTGCCCCCAACCTATAAAAGGTGTGAATTTCATGTTTCCGCCGATGGCCACCATTTCATCAAAAAAATCCTGAGAGAGCTGGAATGAACTGACCGTGTCCTCGGTGCCATGAAAGGCCCAGATGGGGATATTCTTGACGAGGTCTGCGCTTCCCAATCCACGGCTTCCGGCAACAGGGGTGGCGGCGGCAAAATAACCAGGATCCCATTGGATCATTTTATTAACCCCGTAGCCTCCCATGGACTGCCCGAGGACATATATCCTGCCCATATCAACGGAGGGCAGAGCGGCCACGATGGTTTTAATCTTCTGCAGGTGCTCTTTGCTCCAAAGGCCATTGGTCACCTGCGGAACGACCACATAGGTCGGATAATCCGCCCGCAGTTGCGGATCGGAGAGCGTCGTGTTCCATTCACGCAAATTACTGATATTCTCCGTTCCTACGCCGGGTGCGCCATGCAATGAAACAATAACGGGGTATAGCCTGCCCGAATCAAAATCCAGCGGCCGCAGCAACCGGTACGGCATGCCGTCGATTGTATGCGGTTCATGAAGATCTATCACCCATTGGGGGGCCAACTCGGCAAACGAGCTGGTTACAACAAAAAACATCAGCGCCATGAATGATAAAAAACTTTTTTTCATAAGACTCCCGCTCCAATATTTTTGTTTGAATACTTACGCATTATTCGTCCGTTTTCGTCTGCGCCGATTGTGGTGAAAAATATTACACAAAATAATTGCTCGGTCGATAACGAACCGTGGTCAGCCCGATAATTCACTAATCAACGACGCTTCGCCTGAGCAGAAAATCGACTCAGGCCGTGCCCACTACCCCCTTTTTTCCAACATTTGCCACTCCCTGCGGTCGTTGCTCCGCATGCGCAGAGCCTCTCTCGCAAGCTCGGGTGGAAAAAGGGCAAATAACGGTAGACGCATCCGGAGGTTTTCCGTATAGTCCGACGCTCTTGTTTAGAAAAGGAAGCAATCTAGAGAATATGAACAAACTGATAATAGGATTACCGAAGGGGAGTCTGCAGGACTCCACCTATGCCCTGTTTGCAAAGGCCGGATTTAATATTTCCGGCAGTTCGCGTTCCTATTTCCCTTCCATTGACGATAAAGAGATTGAACTCCGCCTGCTCCGTCCGCAGGAAATGAGCCGTTATGTCGAGCTGGGCATGCTGGACGCCGGTATCGCAGGTCTGGACTGGATCGAAGCCAACGGCTCCGATGTGCAGGATGTGTGCAGTCTGGTTTATTCCAAGCAGACCAAACGCCCGGTCCGCTGGGTGCTGGCCGTGCCGGAAAACTCCCCGATCAAGTCGGTCAAGGATCTCGAAGGTAAACGGATCGCCACCGAAGGCGTTGGAATCGTCGAACGCTGGCTCGCCAAAAACGGTGTGAAGGCTGAAGTGGAATTTTCCTGGGGTGCCACGGAAGTCAAAGTGCCTGATTTCGCGGACGCGATTGTGGACATTACCGAAACCGGCTCCTCACTGCGCGCGCACAATCTGCGCATTGTGGACACGCTGATGGAGTCCTACACCAAACTTTTCGCCAACAAAACGGCCTGGGCCGACAGTTGGAAACGTTCAAAGCTTGAGAAGATCGCCTTGTTGCTGACGGCCGCGCTGAATGCCGCCGACAAGGTGTTGCTCAAAATGAACGTGGAAGCAAAAAATATCGACCGCGTTAAGAAACTGCTTCCGGCTCTGCACTCGCCGACCGTAAGCGGTCTTTCTGATGCCGGCTGGTACGCCGTTGAAACGGTAGTGAACGAATCGGTGGTACGGGAAATTATTCCCGAACTGAAAGCCGCCGGTGCAGAAGGAATTATTGAAATCGGCCTGAACAAAGTGGTCGCATAAGCGTACAAAAGGAAATAGAAGCATGGGTACCATTAAAAAATGGCGTAAGACCAAAATGTCGAAACACAAACGGCGTAAACGTCGTCGTGAAGTCCGGCATAAAAAGAAATAATTTTTCTCTCTGAAAAGAGGGGTTGTCATGCGCATCTCCCGCAAAGTCCGGACCGTCGAAGCCTTGCTGCTCGGCAGTCTGCTTTTGTTAAGCGGTTGCGCATCTCCTTCAAAGCCTCAGCTGAGCGCAGATGCGCAGGCCGAGGCTTTGTCTCATTTCAGCCTCGGCCTGCTGGCCGAGACTGGCGGTGATCCCGCCGCCGCATTCGAACACCTTGAAGCCGCTATCCGGCTGGATCCCGGCGAAGAAAGGCTCTACGCCCCTGCTGTGGCGGTGGCTCTGGAGTTAAAGCAAACGAATGATGCCGTCCGGCTGGCGCAGAAACTGGTGAAACGCCAGCCTGACACTGCGGATCCGCAACTGCTGCTTGCCAGAGTGTATGTCTTGACCGGGAAGCCGGATCAGGCCGAATCTCTGTTCCGGAAAGTGTGGACGGATTTCCCGAACGATCCGGATGCGCCTGTATTCCTCGCGCGATTCTATCTGTCACAGGCGCGGCGCACCGAGGCCCTTGAAACCCTTCGCACCGCCGTGGCCGTGCAAAGCGAAAATACCGGACTGCTCCACCTGCTGGGAACACTTTGCATCGACAGTGCCCGCGCTAAAGGTGACACGCCGGAAGCGAAGGCCGCCGTTCAGGAAGGAATCGGCTTTTTACAGAAGGCCCTTAAACTCGCTCCAAAAAACCCGCTCTACTGGCAACAGCTCGGCATTGCATTGCTGGCTGTGAAGCAGCCGGAAGAAGCACTGAAGGCCTTCCAAGAAGCCCGGCTCTATGCGCCGTCCGACCTGATGCTGGCGCGCCAGATGTTCGACCTTCTCATTCAGACCGGTAAATACGACGAAGCGATGGAGTTTTACGACCAGCTGGCAGAGGAAACCGGAACAGAACCGGAGCTGTGGCTTCAGTACCTCGCTGAAAAAATGCCGGGAAAAGAACACGCGCGTCTGACCCAACATCTGGAAGAGCAGATCCGCGAACAGCCGCAGTCGCCGATTTTCTATTATACACAGCTTGGATCTCTCTATATCGGCGCGAAAAAAAACCAGGAAGCTGAAGCGGTGCTGCTGCAGGCGCTTGAAAAATATCCCGCCGACAATCGGCTGCGCATTGTACTGGGTTATCTGCACCTGCAACAGAAACTCTATGACGAAGCCTATGCCGAACTCGAACAGGTGCGCACAGGCTCACCCGAGGCGGAATGGTCCGCCAATCCGTTTTTTCTTTTCAACTTTCTGGTCTCCGCGCAGAAAAGCGGCCATCTGAATCAGGCTGCCGAAACACTGGCTTCGACGTACACCAACAATCCGGTTGTTCTCAACGAGTATATGCTTTCCCTGCTGACCGGACGGTCACCGGTCTCCACCGAAAGCGCGATTGAACTGTTAAATGTTTTCCATACGTTAAGTCCAGAGGCTGCCGAAGGTCTTTATTATCTGATGGTGCTGCAGGCGAAACAGAAAGAATATGTGAAGGCGATTGAAACGGCCCGGCAGTTTGAAACCCTCGCTCAAAAGAGCGGCGGCACCAACCTGCTCAGCGGGCAGTTCTACTATCAATACGCGTCACTCTACGAACGCGCCGGCCAGCTTGAAACCGCAGAAAAATTGTTTTTCAAGGTCATCGAAACGGGCGATAAAACCACAAAGGCCGCCGCGCAGAACTACATCGCATACATGTGGGCCGAACGCGGCGAAAAGCTGGATATGGGCCTCGAGCTGGTTCAAAAAGCGCTGACGGTTGATCCGGAGAACGGAGCATTCCTCGATACGCTCGGATGGATTTATTACATGCAGGGTCGCTACGCCGCCGCATTGGATGAATTGAAGAAAGCCAGCGCTTTTGTCGGGGACGATCCTTCCGTCTGGGAACACATTGGCGACACCTATTTAAAGCTGGGGAACCTCGATGAGGCTTCCAAACATTGGAAAAAGGCGTTAAAACTTGAGCCCGATTCTAAGCGGCTGATCGAACGGCTCGAGGCAAACGGCATCAAGCTAGGCGAATGCCCGGTGCTAAAGGATAGCCCCGCAGATACGAAGCCCCGTCCATAGCGCATTTCCCGGCCGGCTGCACTTCAAGCAACCGCAAAGCCCCCTCGCCGGTTGCCACCAGAAGGCCTCTTCCCGCCGTCTCAAGAATTTCTCCGGGAACACCCGCACGATCTTCAACGACGGCGCACAATACCTTTAGGCGCTGACCATCCGGCATTTCACAGAAACAGCCGGGCCATGGAGTAAACCCCCTAATCCGGTTGCGCAGCGTTGTGGCGGAAAGCATCCAGTCGAGTTTGCCATCCTCTTTGGTGAGTTTGCGCACTTCGGTCGCGGCGGCATCGTCCTGCGGGTGCCGCTGAACGGTTCCGCTCCGGATCTGTTCAACGGCTTCCATCAGCAGCTTCGCACCGGCAACTGCCAGCACCGGCTCCAGAGTCGCCGATGTATCATCGGAGCCAATCAACACTTCACGTTGCAGGATGATATCGCCAGCATCCATTTTTTCGCTGACATAAAGAATAGTAACGGCGGTTCGGGTGTCGCCATTCGCCACGGCCCACTGGATGGGTGATGAGCCGCGGTATTTCGGCAACGACGATGGATGCAGGTTGATCGCGCCATGCTCCGGAAGCGACAGCACCGACGGGGGAATGTACTGACCGTAAGCCACCACAACGAAAAAATCGGCCTTCAACGCGGCCAGCTCCGGCAGGCTGTCTTTGACTTTCTCCGGCGAAAGCACCGGGATTCCGCGCTCCTGCGCAAAGGCTTTAACCGGACAAGGTTTTAGCTGCTGTTTGCGACCGGCGGGCCGGTCGGGTTGGGTGACAACTGCAACAACCTCATCCTGCGCACTAACGAGCAACGCTTCCAGCGAAGGAAACCCGATGGCTGCCGATCCAAAGAAAACCACACGCATGGCAACGACTCCGGTTACTTCTTTTGCTGTTCTTGTTGCTGCTGCTGTTCTTGCGGCTGGCCTCCGGCATCACCCTTCTTCACCTGACCGGCGCCCCAACGAACGCTGTCGGTCAGAAAAATCTGATCCTGCTTATTAAGCCCGAAACCCTGACGCAACGGGAAGTCCTTCGGAAGCCGGCCCATGGCTACAGGAAACCATGTTTTCTCAGACCCTTCGACCAGCGATGAAAGAAACGGACGATCTTTGGTGAGCGTGGTGATGTAGAGGCCGCTGATGTATTTACGGTAGTCGTTGATTTCATAATAGTCGTCGATGGTTTTCGGCATCAGGATCGACACGCGCTTTCCATACCAAGCGGTTGCCCACGGCATGTCGGTACACATCACCTCATTCGGTTTGAGCAACTCACTCACTCGCATAACAAATGGGGCGTAATACGGAGGATACGGAACTCCCGGAGCCGGCGACAGGAAGATCGTGACCAGCAACGGCAGGGCCGTCAACCCGACAACTAAAGTCGTCAACCCCATTTTGTAGAGCTGAATGTTCAGATCGAGTCGGTCGAGAAGAATCGAAAAAAAGGCAAGGCCGTAGAGAATAACAAACGGCCAGAAGATGTGATAAAGGCCCAACGCCTCCTTACCAAAAAAGCCGACACCGATAAAAAACAGAGCTATCGACAGCCCGATACCCCAGCGCAGGTTGTGAACATAAACGCGCGCAAAGCGGTAGAAAAAAGTCACCATGAAGAAGGCGATCAACAGGCCACCGCCCATGGAGGTCAGTCCATTTTCATAGAGTTCGTTGAAGTTCTTCGTCCACTTGGCTTTTGCCAGGCCGAGATCAGATGTTAACTTAAAGGTCGGCTTCAAGGTGCGCATCAGGGAATCATCGGGATATGCTGACGAACCGATCAATGCGATGTGCGGTGCCAGCCCGAGCGGCGAGCCGGAAACCTGATAGTTACGGAGCAACCATGGCGAAACGGTCAAAAAGACCAGTGCGGCATAAAAGAAAGCCAAATGGCCGCCGCGCTGTGTCCGCGTTCCCATCATCAAGATAAAAAGCGCCAGCCCGGGAATAACGGCAATCGCCGCATAATGAGTCAGAAACGCCGCGGCGGAAAACAGGATGGAAAGACAGAAAAGCAACATCCAGTTCCAGAGCGGCTTCCGCTCCCGGCGATGAATCATCGCCAGCAATGCAAAATAGGTCGCACCGAGAATAAAAAACACAAGAACCGGCAACCCGGTTCCGCGCAGACTGTCCTGCCAGACAATTTCACTCAGAAAATAGGTCAGCACACTCAGCAAACCGATTTTATGCGAAAACAGTTTGCGGCCCAGCAGGTAAAGCAGCAGACCGGAGAGTGCTGTAAAAAAATGCTGCACCGGCACAATCACCCACTGCTCGGCCGGATAGATACGCATCCCCTGAAAAGCGGTGCTGACGGGAAACAGATCCACACCGATCAAATTGAAAAATTTAAAATTCGCCGCAAGAATCGCCGGATAAAGCGGCGGCTTGAAGAGTTCGGGATGGCGGTCAATTTTCGCATTGCCGTCAAAACTGTTGGCAGACACCTGAGCAATACTCACCGGACGAACACACTGCGTAATGTAGCGATTGGACTGAGCCAGATTCCGTCCGAGTTGCGCATAATCCATTGCCGCCTCGGTATCAAATCCACGGAACTGACGGGCAGTGAAAATAACGATCAGCACCAAAATAAAAAGACAGAAAAGGGACGTGCGAATGATCTTCTGACCCAGCCCGGTATCCACGCTGTATACGAGGTCTTGAAGAGTTGACTCAAAGGGTTGCTGCTGCTGTTTTGCCATACTTGTTCTCCGGCTCCGGTAAATGCGTGTTCAGAGCATCCTTGAACACTTCTGCTTCTTCAATCTCAAACTCATTCAACTTCGGTAAAGCCGTACTCCGCAATCTTGCGGTGCAGGGTGCGGCGGCTGATTCCCAGCTTTTCAGCAGCACGCGTACGGTTACCGTTCGCCTCTTTCAACGCCTGCAGGATGGCCTGTTTTTCCATATTCTCCAATGTGCTATCTGTCGCCTGAATGGATCCGCCCGAAGCGCCGCCCGCTTCACGGATATGCGCCGGCAAATCGCGCACACCGATCCGCTGTGAGCGGGATAGCACCACCATCTGCTCCACCACATTGCGCAGTTCGCGGACATTGCCCGGCCACGGATAGGCCATCAGCAGATCGAGCGCGTCCGGCGAAATTCCTTCGATCACGCGGTTGTTTTCCCGGTTGAACACATCGAGAAAATTTTTCAGCAGCAGTGGGATATCGCTCTTGCGCTCACGCAGCGCCGGCAGATGAATCACCACCACATAAAGCCGGTAATAGAGATCCTCACGGAACGTGCCCTCCGCCACCATCTTCTTCAGGTCACGGTTCGTCGCCGCAATCAGACGTGTATCCACATCAATGGATTCCTGCCCGCCGACCCTCTCAAATCGCCGCTCCTCCAGCGCGCGCAGAATTTTCACCTGCACACTGGCATCCACCTCGCCGATTTCGTCCAGAAACAGCGAGCCGCCGTCCGCCAACTCGAAACGGCCCTTACGCCGCTCCGCCGCGCCGGTAAAAGCCCCCTTCTCATGGCCGAACAGCTCGCTCTCCAGCAGCGTCGAAGAAAGTGCTGCGCAATGTACCGGCACAAACGCTCCGTTCTTACGCGGACTCAGCCGGTGAATCGCCTTGGCGATCAGCTCCTTGCCGGTTCCGCTCTCACCTTGAATCAGCACGGTCGCCCGCGAGGCTGCCACCTGCCGCACTGTATCAAAAATCTGCTGCATCTCCGGCGAACTGCCAATGATGTTTTCCATCCCGAACTTACTGTCCAGCTGCTCGTGAAGCTGGAGGTTTTCCGTCTCGGCACTGCGGGAACGCAAAACGCGCTGTAAAACCATTTCCAGCTGTTCGAGATTCACAGGCTTGGTCAGAAAATCGGTCGCGCCGTGACGCATCGCCTCCACCGCCGTTTCAATATTTCCGTAGGCCGTCAGCAAAATGCAAATCAGCTGAGGCGAATTGGCCAGCGCGCGCTGCATCAGCGTCATCCCATCCATGCCAGGCATGCGCAAATCGCTCAGCATCACATCCACCGGCTTCTCGCTCAGAAAATTCAGAGCCGCCGCGCCGCTTTCTGCTACCAGCACGTCGTACGAACGGCGCAACGCCCGCGCCAGCCCTTCGCGCGTGTTCTTTTCGTCGTCGACAATCAAAACAACCGGTTTTGCACTCATTCCTTATTCTCCTTCTTCGGAGCTTCTAAAAGCGACATCCGCACGTCGTCGCGCAGGAAATGCAACGTAAAGGCCGTGCCGCGCTCCGGCGTACTGCAGATTTCAATTTCGCCGCCGTGATCGCGCAGAATCCGCTGCACAATCATCAGACCAAGTCCCGAACCGGTCGCCTTGGTCGTGTGGTACGGCTCG
Organism: Kiritimatiellales bacterium; assembly: GCA_037141075.1. GTDB lineage: Bacteria > Verrucomicrobiota > Kiritimatiellia > Kiritimatiellales > Tichowtungiaceae > Tichowtungia. The sequence goes on along the minus strand of JBAXDG010000005.1, from coordinate 29,868 downwards.
TAGATTGCGCCAAGATTTTCCGGTGTGATTCCCGGCCCGTTATCGGCAAAGCAGATGCTCACAAAGCGCGACGTCACTTCGATACCGATTTTCAGAATACCGCCGTCCGCCATCGCCTGAATCGCGTTCTTAATGATGTTAAAGAAAGCCTGCTTCACCTGCGTCTCATCGGCCGGCACCGAAGGAATATGTTCCGCCTGCTCGCGCTCCACCAGAATACGGCGGTTCCCGATCTCATGGCGCATCAGCTCCAGCGTTTCGTCCAGCAACCGCTCCATCTGCACCGGTTTACGATCCGGCAGCGAAGGACGGATCGCGCGCAGGAACTGCGTAATAATCCGATCGAGGCGGTGTACTTCGCGCTTCGAAACCTCCACCAGCTCCTTCAGACTTTCGCGCGCCCCGGAATCGGTCAGATCGTCGAGCTCTCGCTCCATCAGCTGCAGGTGGATCGTCACGGCATTCAGCGGATTACCGATTTCATGCGCCACGCCCGCCGCCAGCAGTGTCAGCGCCTTCAGCCGCTCGGACTCTATCGACTCAGCCGTCGTCGCCCGTTCGCGCGTCACATCGCGGAAAATCACCACCGCACCCTGCTCGCGCTCTTCAATCGCGGACAGAGGCACCACATAAAATTCGACGAAACGGTGATCCGGATAGGTCACTTCGATTTCGCGGCGGACTAAACGTTCCCACTCATCGCCGTCCAGACTGAGCACCTTTTCCCAGTCAATATCGCGGATGTAACGGGCAATCGGCTGGCCCTCGGCGGCCTCGAGCTTGAAACCGAAAAGATTTTCCGCCATCCGGTTGGCGTAGCGGATGCGCGCGCCGCGCCCGACCACCACGATGCCTTCCTGAATCGCCTGAAAAATTGTCTCCATCAGCCCCTTTTCGCGGGCCAGATGCAAAAACTGTGTCTGAACGCTGTCGGAGTCCATCCGGTCGAGACGGTCGATTAATTTATCTAAAAACTTCGATTTCATAAGGAAAGCCCTGCATTAACTGGGACAATTTGTACCACAGAGCCGGTGGATTTCAAACGCTTAAGCGCGCCAAAATGGCTGGCCTTAAAGATTTATTGGCAGTCTCATCAATCTGGATAAGAAACGGCTTTCCGTCTTCCGCAGGGGTATTACTGCAACCGGACTTCGATTCTATAACTACGATGCGTTCCAACCGAATTGGACTCTCCCGCCGAAGCTAACTGGCTTCTTTTTCCGGTCGTTAGACCGGCTCGGCGATTAGGTCGTAGGCCATGGAGCCGCTGATTTTCACATCGAACCGGTCGCCGGGAACCGCGTCGAACGGCGGCAGAAGAAAAACACCGTCGACTTCTGGTGCTTCGCGCTGTGAGCGGGCAGTCAGTCCTTCTTCGCCGGGGCCGTCAATCATCACCTCAACCGTAAGGCCGATCTGCGCGGCGCAGCACGCGGCGGAAATTTCGCGCTGGGCTTCCATCAAAAGCGCGCGCCGTTCCAGCTTAACGGCCTCCGGCACACTGTCCGTCATTTTGGCGGAAAGCGTTCCGGGCTCGGCGGAATAGGTGAAAACGCCTGCATGAGTGAAGCGTCCTTCGCGGACAAACGCCAGCAGTTCATAAAAATCCGCTTCCGTCTCGCCGGGATGGCCGACAATAAAGGCGGTGCGGATAGCGCAGTCCGGGAGAATTTCCCGGATCAAATCGAGTTTTTCCAATGTCTGGAAACGGCTCATCTGACGGCCCATTACGGTGAGCACGTTGTCGGAAATATGCTGAAGCGGTATGTCGATGTACGGGCAGAACCGCGAATCAGAAGCCAGCACCTCCAGCACGTCGCGGGTCAAATGTTGCGGACAGACGTACATCAGCCGGAGCCAGACATCCTCTTTGATCTCATCGCGCAGTCTGCAAAGCAGCGTCTTGAGATGCAGTTCTCCGTCCCATTCCTTGCCGTAGGCCGTGGTGTCCTGCGCGATCAGGTTGACTTCAACCGCGCCCGATTCAATCAGTGCGTGCGCTTCGGCAATAATATCATCCATCGGACGACTAACCTGTTTGCCGCGGATTTTCGGAATCGAGCAGAAGGCGCAGGGATTGGAACAGCCTTCGGAAATTTTCAGGTAGGCTGTGTGCGGCGAACCGAACCGCAGACGCGGACGAATCAGGAATTCGCTGTAGCTTTCGGGTTCGATTGCTTCACTATTCTCGCCAAGCAGTTTGGCGCAGATTTCCGGTAGGCGACTGTAGTCATTGAACGAGGCGCGCGCGTCGGCGGCTTCCAGAAAAGATTCCAATTCAGGACTGTCGGCGACGCGTTTGACGAGACAGCCGAGCGCAACGACAGCGCGCGGCCCGCCGCCTTCCTTGAGTCCGCGCAGCTCACGCAAAACACTCGCCGCCTCTTCTCGCGCATCCTGAATAAAGCCGCAGGTATTGACGAGACAGATATCCGCATCCGCAGGATCCTCTGCAATCATCCAGCCGGTTTCGACGAAACGCCCGAGAATCAGTTCGGAGTCCACTGTGTTTTTGGCGCAGCCAAGGCTGACCATTGCCACCACGGGAGATTTGGAATGATGGAAGATTGGAAGATTGGAAGGTCTCATGTGTGTTGTTTCCCCGGTGTTTAAAAGCCCATCATTCCTACATTCCTTCATTCCAATATTCCAGATTCATTTTTCCGGAAAGAAATCGCCCAGCGTGGAGCCTTTCGAAGATTTCGGTTTTTTCGGCACAGCGGAAGGCTCTTCACAACGCAGCAGAAACTCACGACAGGAAATCACCGTGGCTCCGAATACGGAAACCAGCCTCTGCTCGATCCAGTCGGACGTCACCACGATAATCCGCTCCGGCTTTTCCGCAGCATGAACCATCTGCTCAATTAAGCCATCCGCCGTGCGGTTGGATGGTGAAAAAAGCACTTCAAGATTCGGCGCGTCGAGGGCAACGTCACGGCCGCCTTCGCGGCCGTCAAACACGACCGTGATCTTACGTGCCATTCCCGTGGCAGACTGTTCAATCCGGCGCACCAGCCGCTGGCGGGCGGTCTGCAAGTCGTCGCGACGTCCATCCAGCGCATCGTCCTGATGCATCAGGTTGTAGCCGTCTATAATGAGCCAATCAAAATCCATGGAATAATGGAACGTCGGATTGACGGATGGTTGCAAGACCAAAGGGTTCCAATGTTTGGAAACTTTCCGGCGGATTTTTTCCAATTATTGGATTAGACTCCGCCGCATGATCAAACTTCTCATCTGGATTGGCATTTTCTTCGGCGGCTGGATCGGCTGGTGGATCGGCGAAAAACTCGGCTTTGAGTTTTTCGGAGCGTTTATAATCAGTAACGTCGGCAGTATCGCCGGCGTGTTCATCGGCTGGAAAATCGCGCAGGAGCTCTGAATCGTTGAAACGCGGAATGCCGCTCGTTGAAACGGCCTGCGGCCTCGTTGAAAACGTTGAAGTCGATTTAAACGGTTTTAACGATTTGAACGAGGGGCTCCGCCCCGTTTCAACGCGGGGCTTATGCCCCGCGCATCATATTGCGCAGAACATAGTTCAGCACGCCGCCGTTTTTCAGGTATTCGATTTCGAGCGGCGCATCAACGCGCGCCTTCACCTGAAACTCTTTGCCGTCAGCTTTGACCGTTAGAATTTTACCGGGTGTAAATTTTTCAGCCACGCCGGTGATGGTGAAACTTTCTTTGCCGGTTAATCCCAGTGACTCCGTTGTTTCGCCGTTGATGAACTCGCACGGGATAATTCCCATGCCGACGAGGTTGGAACGATGAATCCGCTCAAAGCTTTCAGCAATGACAGCTTTGACGCCGAGCAGTTTAGTGCCTTTAGCGGCCCAGTCGCGTGACGATCCCGCGCCGTACATTTTGCCAGCCAGCACAACGAGCGGCGTATTGGCTTCAGCGTACTTCATCGCGGCGTCGTAGATGGTCATTTCACTGTAGCCGCGTCCGTCGGGCGCGGAGGCGAGCCCACCGGACTCGCCCACAGGCGGCAGGTAAATCGTGCGTCCGCCCTCACCTTCGACCATTTTGTTTTTGATGCGGATGTTGGCGAAGGTTCCGCGCATCATCACTTCGTGATTTCCGCGCCGTGAGCCGTAGGAGTTGAAGTCGCGCTCGGCCACGCCATGAGCGCGCAGATAGTCCGCCGCCGGGCTCTTTTTGGAAATGTTGCCCGCCGGAGAAATATGGTCGGTGGTGATGAAGTCGCCGAATGATCCCAGCACGGAGGCATTCTTGATGTCAGCCAGCGGCGCGGGCGGCTGGTCGCAACCTTCGAAGAACGTGGGTTCGCGGATGTACGTCGAATCGCCGTCCCACGCGAACACCTGACTCTTCACGGTTTCGAGCGCGTTCCATTCCGGACTGACAGCGGCGGTGTTGCCATACACTTCCGTATAGAATGAAGAATCTGCGGCCAGAGCGATCGCCGCTTGCAGTTCCTTGGCGGTCGGCCAGATGTCTTTCAGAAACACATTTTTCCCGGCGGCATCCTTACCGAGCGGATCATTTTCGAGGTCGATATTGACGGTACCGGCCAACGCGTAGGCGACAACCAGCAGCGGCGACGCCAGATAGTTGGCTTTGGTGAGCGGATGAACGCGTCCTTCAAAGTTGCGGTTCCCGGAAAGCACGGCGGCAACCGTCAGATCTTTTTCCTTAATCGCTTCTTCGATTTCCGGTGCCAGCGGTCCGCTGTTCCCGATGCAGGTGGCGCAGCCGTACGCCGCGACCTGAAAGCCGAGATTGTTCAACGGCTCAAGCAATCCGGCCTTTTCGAGATAGCGCGTGGCCGCCTGAGAGCCGGGTGCCAGCGAGGTTTTTACAAAGGCTGGAACCGTCAGACCCTTTTCAACCGCCTTTTTGGCAACCAGCGCCGCGCCCATCATTAGTCCGGGATTGGAAGTATTGGTGCAACTGGTGATCGAAGCGATGACGACGGAACCATTGGAAAGCGATGCGCGTGATGAGTTACTGCTACTGAAGTCCTTTTGGAATTCATCCTTAAGAGAGGACAGCGAAAGCTGCTGGTGCGGGCGACTCGGCCCCGCCAGAGACGGCTCGACGGTGGAAAGATCGAGTTCGAGCGTGTCGTTATAGTCGACTTCGCTGTCAAAGCCCCAGATGCCCTGCGCCTTGCAGTAGGCCTCGACCAGCGCACACTGTTCCTCGGAGCGGCCAGTTTCGCGAAGATAAGAGATCGTCTTTCCATCAATTGGAAAAAAGCCCATCGTCGCGCCGTACTCGGGAGCCATATTGGCAACCGGGCAGCGGTCGGCCAGGCTGAGGTTGGCGGCACCGATGCCGTAGAATTCGACAAATTTTCCGACCACGCCTTTTTTGCGGAGCATACGGGTGACGGTCAGCGCCAAGTCGGTGGCGGTCACGCCAGCTTTGAGTGCGCCGGTGAATTTAAAACCAACCACTTCCGGCGTTAGAATCGGAATCGGCTGACCCAGCATGGCCGCCTCGGCTTCGATGCCGCCCACGCCCCAGCCAAGAACGCCCATACAGTTGATCATCGTTGTGTGGCTGTCCGTTCCAACCAGCGTATCGGGAAAGGCAATGCGCCCTGCTCCCTGCTCCACGCTCTCCTCGACCGCCACGCAAGTGGCAAGATATTCCATGTTGATCTGGTGACAGATGCCTAGTCCCGGAGGAAGCACACGCAGTTTTTCGAAAGCGCCCTGTCCCCATTTAAGAAATTTATAGCGCTCGGCATTGCGCTCAAAATCGCGGGTCACATTGGTTTTTAATGCCGTGGCGCAGCCAGCGGCGTCGAGTTGAACGGAGTGGTCGACCACCAGATCAACCGGAACCTGAGGCTCAATGCACGCCGGATCCTTGCCCGCCTTTTTCATCGCCGAGCGCAAGGCGGCCAGATCGACAACGCAAGGTACGCCGGTGAAATCCTGCAAGAGTACGCGGGCCGGCATAAACGGCAATTCAACTTGTTCACTTTTTGGTGACCATTGACAGAGTTGCGCAAGATGTTGTGGCGTGTAAGCTGGGTGCCCCTGCATCCTGAGGAGCGATTCCAGTAGCACCTTCACCGCAAAAGGCATCCGAGCAAAGTCATAGCCGCCCCGCTTTTCCAGTTCCGGCAGGCTGTAATAGTGGGCATCCAACTTCGGAAGCTTCTTTAAAAAATCGTTTTTGTTCACGGGAGTCTCCTCGGTTAAAGGGGCCGGAGAATAAACCACGGAACACACGAAATACACGGAAAAAAAAACGTAAAGTAAGCATATCTTGTTGACTGGGATGAACATCCCAGCCGTCCACAGACGCCATTCCACACTACGTTATGATCGTTGCTTTTTTATGAGAACCCGCCGTTTATAGGTTAAAAATATTTCCCCAGCCTCTCTGAACAACACCTTGCGAAAAAACGTTTCAACCTAAGTTGTTTGCCATTTTCCATCCGTGAGAAACTATAAAAAAAAACTCGCTAAACAGGGCGTCATGTCCTAGCATCAACGCCACTTGTAGGGGAAATCTTTACAAATATGGGAGGAGTATATATGAAAAAACTTAGCGTGGTTTTTACCGTTGCCTTGGTGCTCGCAGGGATTTCTTACGCCGAGGAAAGTGTTCTGGGGTATACAAAGATCACAGTACCTTCAAATCAATATGTGCTTGTCTCGCTCGATTTTAACAATGAAAGCAACACCATAAATGGTTTGTTTGGAAATCTTCCGACAGGCTCAAGAGTTTACACTTGGGACTCGACGGCTCAGAGCTACACGATCGCTACAAAAACGAGAACGGGATGGGGAACTTCCGGAACAAACAGAATTCAAAGAGGCGTTGGTGCATTCATAACCTTGCCGACCGGAGTTCAGACCAATGTTCTTTTGTCAGGGGTTGTTCCAACAGCAGGGACAACAGCTGTCTACAAGGCAACCGGTTACTCAATGGTATCATACCCGTATCCCGCCCCGATGCCTTTCACGAATACAACTCTCGCAAAAACAGCATCCGTTGGGGATAAGCTTTCTGTTTGGCAAAACAATGCATGGACCGTATACAACAAGACTCGCACCGGGTGGGGGAGCGCAACAAACTTGACGATAAAACCAGGTCAGGCATTTTTCTTTCAGTCGACTAGCAGTGGTTCTGCGAACGAGATCCGTCCGTATCCGATCAACTGATTTAAAAAAAACAACCGTATGAACATAAAAACGAAGGCGCTAATATTGGCGATGGGTCTGGCGGCGGTGTCGTACGGCGAAATAGACATTTCGTGGAGTGGTTCGGCGGGGTTCTTTTTTAATGTGAATCCTAGCGCGGGTATTCTGGGCGACGCAACGGGTCATTCAACGGTTGCCCAACTGATATACAGTGTGGATCTGTATGCCGATGCTGCCTATCTAAATGGCGCAACAACTGGCGATGATGTGGTATGGGATACACTTACCCTTACTGAAAATGGAATCTCAGGCGACGGCGATGAATGGGCTTCTTTCACAGGTTGGATAGTGCGGGATTTTTCCGCGGGGTACGTTTATGCGCGAATATTCCAAGACAGCGACATTGGAGTTGGTGACTGGTATTTCTATACTCCCATGTTGTCTCTGCGAGATCTTACAGTACCGCCGGATCTTTCTCAATCGCTTGAAATGAACACCGATATGGTCAACGGGAATGCCATTGATAGCGGATCGACCGTGGCGCAAGTGGTTCCTGAGCCGGCAGCGATAGGACTAATAGGGCTTGGCGGTATTATCACACTGACAGCCAGTCGGATCCGCCGCCGGAACGCCCGGTAATCGATCTTCATCCCCGTCATCACAAAGGATGCCTTGAGGAATCCTAATTGTCGTGATTCAAGTTATACAATTCGGGGCCATATCACTAATAACAGAGTCTGAATTGCCGCGCCAAAATGAATCTGGGGTTGTAACAGAGAACATCGATATGGAATTGGCGATAGCATCTCTTTCATAGCCCAGACCATCGCAACATATTTCAAAAGCAGAGTCCTTAGCAGACCTTACCGTGAATCACCAACCGGTAATCGAAATTCTCCCCATCCCGGCTGGGTGAGAAGATGTTCGAGAAGGACAGCGCAGGCGACGGCGTCGTAGAGGGCGTCGTGGGCTTCGCCGCGCGGACAAAGTTCGCGGACACGGGTTTCGAGTTTCAGACCGGCGATCAAATCTTCGAGTTTGTGACTCGGCGCTTCCGGCCACGCCTGCCGCGCCAGCGCCAGCGTATCGATCCACGGTCCGAAATGGTGCATCGGTGCCATCTGCCGCAAAAATTTCTTTTCGGTCGCGACGTTGTGAGCGGCGAGCGGACAGCCGGTCACCCACCCTTCCAGCTTTTTCCAAACCTTGGACACCTCGTCTGCAACGGCGATCTCTTCGCGCAGTTTATGGTGCTTGCCCGGCGCATAGGCGTTAAACGGACGGTTGATGTCGACACGGACAAGGCTTTCGAAAATCTGCTGTGGATCAACGCGTCCGTTTTTCAGAACGACTGCCGCGACCTGCCACGGCTCGGTGTCGAACCTCGGCACGGAGCCGGTGGTTTCGAAATCGAGGACGGTCAGCATTGTTTCGCGGATGAGCATGAAATCAGTCAATCCACTGAATGGTGGTTTTTCCGTCGTGACCGTGAATGGCTTCGACTTCGGCGATGTTGTCGAAGACGGTGACGGAGCGGTAGCGCGAGAGCCAGGCCAGCGCGCATTTGCCGTTATCGAAGAGAACACCTTCGGCAACATAGCCGGTTCCGGAAACTCCGGTTTCGTCTTCGCGGCGATCCAGCACAAAACGTTTCATGGCATCCCTTTCGTTTGGTGCGGCAACTAAAGCAAAAAAGCCCGCCGATGAACAGCGGGCTTTTTTCCAAACCTTGGAAATAAGGTTTGTTTAGCGCGAGTAGAACTCGACGACCAGCGAGGCTTCGCACTGCACCGGCACTTCGCCGTGGTTCGGCAGGCGGCTCAGGCTGGCGGTCAGTTTCTTGTCGTCCACGGTCAGATATTCCGGCGTGGTGGCAATCTGCTGGGCAGCCGGGAAGATTTCCAGCTCGCGGCTCGTTTCGCGGACGGTGATGACATCGCCGATGCGCACCTGGTAGGAAGGAATGTTGACCTTCTTGCCGTTGACGCGGAAGTGAGCGTGACCAACCAGCTGGCGGGCCTGATAGATGGAGCGGGCGAAACCGGCGCGAAGCACTACGGTGTCAAGGCGGGTTTCGAGAAGCTGGAGCATGATGTCGGCGGTGTTACCGATTTTGCGCGAGGCTTTGACGTAATAGCCGTGCAGCTGGCGTTCGGCCAGATTGTACTGATAGCGCAAACGCTGTTTTTCGATGAGCTGTTTGCCGTAGTCAGACAGTTTGCCGCGGCGGCGCGACGGGCCGTGCTGTCCCGGCGGATTCGGGCGGCGTTCGAGGAATTTTGCACTTTTCGGCGAAAGGGCAATGCCCAGTCGGCGCGATTTCTTAATCTTAGGACCGTTATACTTCATTCTTTTCTCCGTTTTGGTTTCTGTTGCCTGCTGTTCCGCCCGATTAAGCCCCGTTGGGGGCCGCCGTTTTAGAGTAACTCATGTTATGGCGTTCACTTTTGTGATAATCCTCCGGCGAAACGAGGGCGCATTAAAGCGATGCGGGGCAATGAAGTCAACCCCTAGAAACATTTTTTTGCCTTGCCTCTGGAGCCTTTTATTAGCAACAGGCTACGTGTCCAGTCGCTGGGTGGTTGCACACTCAAGCAAACGCTACGCTCACGGACTTGTCACCGAATCTTTAGCGGAAGCGGAATTGTTTGTTGTGAGGACAAAAACCAGCTCATTACTTGGCACCTTCCGCCAAACGATGCCCCTCGAGCGCAAAAGCCCAGACATCCCCCTGATAACGCTGCGAGGAAACCAGTTTAACTTCGCCACAAAAGCTACGCAATTCTACATCGGCATTGAGTTGCCGTTTGGCCTCAATCACTGTCAATTCGCCTTTAGCCGTTCCGCTAATGCGCAATGTGCAGGTTGCAGAATCGTTTCCATTGGTCTGTTCTGCACTGACAAGAAAGTGATACAATTGCATTTGGGGTGGAACATTCTTCTGCATGGCCCGCAATACACTATACATTGGAGGGCGATCAATCTTGGACCAGTTTTCCAGCTCAGATAATATTTTTCTGTTGGCAGCAATGGCGGCCTGCGCGGTGCGAAGCGCTACCGCTTGAGGTTCAATGCGTTCCGATGCGCGACGGGCGCGGCTCAGATTGGAATTCAGTTTCATGCGGGAAATTCCCGCCAGCAGGAAAACCAGGACGGTGATCGCCGCCAACAGGCTGATCGAACTGAGCACGATCACCTTCATACTGACGATACCCTGATAGCGCCGTTCCGTTTTTTTAAGCAGATTGATCTGCAGGCTCATAGGGTATCCATTTCAGCAAGTGCTGACAGACCGAACACTTTCAGACAGGCTAACTCAATGCGATCTTTCATTTTCTTGAGCCGGACGGCTTTGCTACCAGTGGTGGCAAAATCAAGAGCCAGTAGTCTCAACCCATTCCACGCGCTTATATAGTTTTGAAGAACCTGACGAGCCGCCACTACCGCCACTGCCACCGTCACCATTAAACAGACTTGTGTCGATATGATATGGCGTATTTCCCCCGAATGTTACAGATTTACCCACAAAAGCTCCTATCGCAGTGCTGCTTCCGGTGAGTCCAACCGCCGCCTGCGGGGCATATATCGTTCCGATGTATGCGCCATTGCCTGTTACGGAGATTGAGGTGCAGTTTGTCGTTCCCCATATCGCGCAATTGGCCGCACGGGAGGAGTTGTTAACCATCCCGCTTCCAGAGATATCCACGGTGCCATTGGCGTAAATTTCAACTTTCAAATTATTGGTTGGCGCAATTGTGATCCACCCAGCCCCTGAAACGGTGGTCAGCGCTTTCACATAGATTTTGAGTGTTCCCGAACCATTGAATGTAAGTTGTCCACTGGCCGTAACAAGGAGGTTCGACACGCTCATAACCTGTGAGCCGCTGACCGTGATTGTCTGTGCCTGGTTAGGCCAAGGCCCGACATTGATATTGGTGTACGACGAAGGGGAAAACGGCACGACCACATTCGTAATTGCCTGAAAAGCATCAGTTGTTCGAGTTCCTGTAATGTTGGCGCTCCCCGTTAGTGTGATTGTTCCGCCGACTCCTACTGCTACATTGCCCTTCACAAGGGCGGCGCCCTCTCCCAGGAACGCCGGAGAGACTGTGACCTTCTTCCCGTTTGTTACTGTTGATCCAGACGAGAGAGTTGCCAGAGTCGCACTTGTACCGGCCTTGGCCGGATCATATTGGCCATTGGTTGACTTTGCAGGATCCGTTGAATCAAAGGAGTCGAAAAGAGCGCTCCCTGAAATTGTCAATGGCCCGGCAGACAAAGCGCCATATTTGAAAAAAGGAGAGCTCTGTTTGATCGCTTGGATTTTTACCCTGATTGTGCGATTAATCGTCCCGCTTGCCAGGCTGCACGTTCCGGTCGATGTGATGACAAAAATATCCGAGCCTGACGGCGTAGCGCTCACGTTGTAGCTGGAAATCACCGTTCCTGACATATTCGTCAGGTCACCACTTACAGTGAATGGCGACACCGAACCCCCGGCCGCTATCTGTCCGACAAAATTTTCACAGGCCAGCGCCACGCCGCTCTCAGCCGCATGGAGCGCTTTGGAATAAGACGATGATTTCGAGGAAAGACGGTATTCCTGAAGAGTCAGGCCGATCAAACTGACGGCAATAATCCCCACAACCAGCGTTATTACAAGGGCAACCACCAGAACAAAACCCTTCCCTGTATCTTTTTCTCTCATGATCGGCCTCCCCTAGGAACCACAGCTTTTGACCCGCATACGGTTTCGTGTTTGAAGCACATCCGTGTATGTATTCCTGACACCCTGTGTTTTCATTTCCATTTTCACATCCACAAAATAAGCGTTCGCCGGGGTTGCTGTGACATTATTCGTCCCCGACTCATCGTACAGCGTAAAAGTGACTTTATCCACCCCTGTTGCCAGCGTTACAGACGACTGGGAGTCTTCAGACCTCGACAAACTATTACCCGACAGATTATAGACAACCGGAACCGTGCTCCCATCGGAGCGCATAACAGTCATCGTCAGCCCGCTCGACGATACACATGCTGAAACGTTAGAGCCACTGGCGATGTCCTTCCCCATAACATCTATTGTATGTCGAGCAGCGTAATGCATATTCCTGTAGTGTTCAGCGGCCTTCAACGAGGTGGACAGAGAGCCAAAAGAATACAGAATCACGATCGCGGCAAGAGCGCCCACTGTCAAAGCGACCATCATCTCAACCAGTGTAAATCCCTGTTGCATTTTTAAAGCTTGAGTCTTCATAGCAAAAAATTGTTTTTTGAAACAATGAGGGCCGTAGAGTTTGTTTTCAACGAACCGTTGCGGTCGGTCCAAGTCAAAACGACCGTTGCCTGCATTGTATTGGTTTTCCCGGCAAGCCAAGTCAGCTGAACGCTTCCGACCCCTCCGCTAAGAAGAGCCAGTGCCGGATTTTTATTAGTAGACATCGCATAAGAAGAACCTTGTGCCATAATGTTGGTCATGCTGCTCCAAGGAGTTGTGCAGAGATTCTCCATTTCGTAATCCGTAACCAGCGCAGCCCGCGATATTTCTCTCGCCGACCAGATCTGTTTCAGACACTGGGTGCTCGCAGCATATAGTCCAACTAGGCCGATGGCCGCAACAACGACCCCAACAAGCACCTCCACCAACGTGAAGCCCCCAGTTTTTTTCCGTTTGATCATATTATTACTTTAAGGTGACAGCACGTTATGTTCCAAAAACAGCAAAAAAACAAGCGGAATCGTTTACTGCTCCCGAAGCTGAAGCAACTGTGACCTGGGCCGGACTGACCTGATCCCACAAAACGGAGTGCTTGATCTTATCACCTTAATCTGCTACAAGAAAAAGGAAACCGAGGAAATAGACCATCATCATGATGAAAGACAAACACGCATTTACTTTAATAGAAATTCTGATCGTTGTGGCGATCATCGGGCTGATCGCAGCAGTCGGAATTCCTCTCTCTTCAAATGCTATCAAGAACTCCTACGCCCGCGCCAAAGAAATCAATGTTGCGAGCGTAGAGTCTGCAAAAGAGCAATGGGCTCTTGAATATAGCAAAACCAACGGAACCCCTGTAGTGTGGAGCAATATCTCAAACTATATGGGCAGTGGCACAAGTCTGAGCAATCTGAGTGTAAATGGATGCTCGATCACTATCAACAAGATCGGCACTAGAGCATCTTACTGAGCGATGAGTTACGGTAAGTTCTTGGACTCTGGAAAGGTTCGTCAATTAATTTAAAGGCCATGCAGGCCGCTCGGCGTGAGAGAGGCTGGGGTTTCCATAGCGGGACTTTTAGCCGTTTGAGACTGTGCACCGATTCCAGATTCTGAGAATTTTCTCATTCTATCTTCGCACTTTGATGCGGCAGAAGCGGCTAATGAGTCTGGCCTACTGCATCCGGACTTTGATTTGATAATAATTCACTCTGGGGTCGGGAGTTGCGTTGGTGTAGCTACCCTGCGGATACAGAATGTTGGTTTCCAATGGTTGGAGGCCTTTTACCAGATTCGTCGACCAGCAGACCGAATAGACCCGTCCGGAAACCGCGCTCCAGTTGATTATGTTACGAGCGTTCTGCGTCGCCTTGAAGCAGGAGGTCGTGTTCGTCGGATCGGTTCCAGCGATGTATTCCTGCCAGGCTTTCAGTCCGTCCATATCCTGATCGAGATCGGCATCCGTGTTGTAATTGGTTAGTCCGTATTTCGCCAGCCATTCGTACGGCACATCCACCGGAGCCTCGGTGGTCACCTGCGCCGTGAAGGTCGCGGCCAATACGCCCGAGGTCTGCACGTTGCTCCAGATGAAGTTGGTGGTCGTGCTGTTGTTGCCAAACGACATGCCCACCACGGCCGTTCCATTCGTGGTCAGAGTCGCGATCCGGTAAAAATTACTCGCCGTGATCACAAAGTTCACGCTATCGCCGGACGGCACATTCGTGCTCGCTGGCGAGACCGTTCCGCCAATTCCCCCGTTACCGGCGAGAAGATAAGAAAACCACAGCGCGGTCGGACGACCGGCCCACAGGTCTGGAACCATTGGCCAGTCGGCGGCTTCAGGTAAACGATAGACCGTCGTGTACTCATCATAGTTGAACACCCTATCACCATAGCCGGGGGCGTTACCCAAAAAATAGATACCGGTCAACTGAGTGCAGTGATTGAACGCATACTCCCCGATGTTGGTGACGCTGCTCGGGATTGTGATGCCGATCAAGCCGGTGTAAGCGAACGTGCCTCTATTAATACAAGTAAGGCCGTCGGAGATCGTGACGTCGATCAGGCTGGTGCAGTCACTGAACGCATAGTCCTCCATGGTGGTGACGCTACTGCCAATCTCTACATGGGTCAGGCTGGTGCAGTACCCGAACGCATAGCCCCCGATGGTGCCGCTGTCGATCGTGACGTCGATCAGGTTGGTGCATTGATAGAACGCAGAGCCCCCGACACTGGTAACGCTGCCGGGAATCGTGATGCTGGTCAGGCCGCATCTATAGAACGCCCAGTCCCCGATGGTGGTGGTGCCGCTACCGATCGTTACGTCGATCAGATTGTTGCAGTTATAAAACGCCGAGTTGCCGATGGTACCATCGATCGTGATGCTGGTCAGGCCGGTGCAGTTACAGAACGCATTTTCCCCCATGGCGGTGACGCTGTTCGGGATCGTGACGCTGGTCAGGCCGGGGCATTCATAGAACGCCCAGTCCCCCATGGTGGTGACGTTTTCCGGGATCGTGATGCCGGTCAGGCCAGGGCAGGTTTGAAACGCCGAGTACCCGATACTGGTGACGCTATTCGGGATCGTATAACTTCCTGTTTTCCCTCCGGGGTATACACTTATGACTGTCTGATCTTTGTTGAATAAAACTCCATCCAGACTGCTGTAGAGGGTGTTCCCTTCATTCACCGCAATCTCGGTCAGGTTGTTGCATTCATAGAACGCATCGCCCCCGATGGTGGTGACGTTGCTGCCGATCGCGATGCTCGTTAGGCTGTAACAGCTGCCAAACGCATACACCTCGAGGCTGGTAACTGGAAGATCATCGATTGTGTCCGGGATTGTTAGAGAAATCGGAGTACTTTGATATCCCGTGATGTTGATTGTGTTGTCAGCATTAGTTGCCCACGTAAGATATTGGGTCTGCGAAAAGGCGGAGAACGCTGTTAGAAAAATGGTCAGCAGGATCAGTTTTTGTTTCATATTAACCCCTGTTAGACATTCCCAGGGTAAACTAAACAGATGCCTTCATCTTGACAACCCTACTATCAAAAAAAATTTGATAGATTGTAAGTTTAAGCCTCATAAGGAAGATCCAGATGGATACGCTTTCCAACCCTCCATCCACAACATTTGACAATATCTCCTTGCCTTGGAGGCCGAACCTTTCATCATGGGCGCTCATTTTTGAACCGGAAAACTTAGGCAAGGATTTGTACCATGAAAAATGTAAAAAAAGTGGCCCTTCTCACCGCAGGCGGACTGGCCCCCTGCCTCTCCTCAGCTATCGGCGGTCTGATCGAGCAATACAGCAAGGTCGCCCCGAAAGTGAAAATTATCTGCTACACCAGCGGCTATAAAGGTCTGCTGCTCGGCGAGTCCATTGCCGTCACTCCGGCTATCCGCATTAAAGCGGCCATCCTGCACAAACACGGCGGCAGTCCGATCGGCAACAGCCGCGTAAAACTGACCAATGTGAAGGACTGCGTGAAGCGCGGCCTCGTCAAAGAAGGTGAAAACCCGCTGGAAGTCGCGGCGCGTCAACTGGTGAAAGACGGCGTGGACGTGCTCCACACCATCGGCGGCGACGACACCAACACCACGGCGGCCGATCTGGCCGCCTACCTGAAAAACAACAACTACGATCTGACCGTGGTCGGCCTGCCCAAGACCATCGACAACGATGTGTTCCCGATCCGCCAAAGCCTCGGCGCATGGACGGCGGCCGAAGAAAGCGCGAAATATTTTGAACACATCGTGGCGGAACATAACGCCAATCCGCGTATGCTGATTATTCATGAAGTGATGGGCCGCAACTGCGGCTGGCTGACCGCCTACACGGCCAGGATCTATCGCGAGCGTCTGGCCAAAATGAAATTTATCCCCGGCATCGGACTGAGCAAAATGCGCAGGGATGTCCATGCCATTTTCATTCCGGAAATGGCCATCGATATCCAGGCCGAAGCCGCCCGCCTGAAAAAAATCATGGACGAGCACGACTGCGTGAACATCTTCATCTCCGAAGGTGCTGGTGTGGAATCCATTGTCGCACAGATGGAAGCCGCGGGCGAAGAAGTGCCGCGCGACGCGTTCGGACACGTCAAACTCGATGCTGTCAACCCCGGCAAATGGTTCGGCCAACAGTTCGCGGAAATGCTTAATGCGGAAAAAGTTCTCGTGCAGAAAAGCGGCTACTTCGCCCGCGCCTCCGCCGCTAACAAGGAAGACATCAAGTTGATCAAGCGTTGCGCCAATAAAGCCGTAGCGTGCGCTCTCAAACACGTCAGCGGTGTCGTTGGTGAAGACGAGGATCAAGGCGACACGCTGCGTGCCATCGAATTTCCGCGCATCCGGGGCGGCAAGCCGTTTGACATCCACGTCAAATGGTTTGATAAACTGCTCGCGGACATCGGCCAAACCAAGGGAACAAAAGTTCACGTTCACCACTAGCTACCGTTTTATGAAAGCAAACCCCTTCAAGATCTGTACAACCTGTTCGCAACAGTGGGAAACACGTGAAGATTTCCTGGCCGATCCGGAACTGAAGCTGGTCGGCTATCAGGTTGCTTCCGAAGATCTTGAGGGCGGCCTGTTTTATTTTAATCATCAGCATAAAAACTGCGGCACCACGCTTGCTATCCCCGTCAAGGAATTCACCGTATTAAGCCCCCTCCCGATTGTGGCCCGGCGCAAAACAAAGCAGGAATGCTGCCCCGGCCTCTGCGTCCGGCAGGGCTCATTGGAACCTTGCCCGGTTGCTTGCGAGTGCAACTGGGTACGCGAGATCCTGCAGATTGTCAGTAACTGGCCAAAGCGTCCGGCTTAACCCACCGGAATGCCTTCGTTGGCTTCAGAAAGTACCGGCGCACGCTCGATCAGCTCGATGTTCTGCCAACGCCTCGATCGAAACCGGGCGATCATACCAACGGCTAACAGACAGATATAAACCAGCGCCCAGGCCCAGGCCGCCACCACGCCCAGCTTGAACACCAGCACGATCAGCAGTTCGCCCGCCGCAAAGAAAAACCACGCCATCGAGGTCTCGTACCACATGACAAAGTGCGTATCGCCTGAGCCGCGCAGTGCGCCGGAGAGAATCAGATTGGTGGAATCCATCAGTCCCCAGCAGGAGGCGAAAATCAGCAACGTGCGGGCCAGATCGAAAATCTGGTCGAACGGAACATCGCCGCGCGCGAACAGGCGGATGTACACCTCGGGCATCAGCAAAAAGGTCAGCGCCGCGCAGACGGTATAGATCCAGCCGATGTGCACCGCGCGCCAGCCGACCGCAGAGGCTCCATCGAAGTCGCGCCGTCCCATGTGCTGCCCCACCAGAATACTGGCCGCCTGACCGATACCGACCGACGGCATGAAGGCAATCATGTTGACGCTCAGCGCGATGTTGGCCGCCATAAAAGCGGTTTCGCCCAACCGCCCCACCAGCAGAACAAACAGAGAGAACGCCCCGATATCCAGCGCCATGTGAATGCCAGCCGGAACACCGAAACGGAGCAGACGGCGGAACAGCGGCGCATCAAAATAGAAAAGGCGGCGCGTGTCGTAGAGCCGGTTGTTTTTCGGTGAAAAGTAGATCACCAGCATAATGACCGGCGAAACGAAGCCTGCAATCACCGAAGCCAGTGCCGCGCCTGCGATCCCCATTTCTGGAAACGGCCCGACACCGAAAATCAGCAGCCAGTTCAGAATCAGGTTCACGACCGTCCCGAGCAGCGCGCAGAGCATGATCACTTTGGTCAGACCGCGTCCGGAGAAAAAACTGCTGACGGCGGAGGAGAGCGGCAGAAACAAACCGCCGGCCATTAAGACCTTAAGGTAGGTTTTTTCGGCCGCCATTACATCCGGCGCGTGGCCGCTGAGCGAAAGCATCCAGAGCCCGACAGGAATCAACAGCAGAATCAGCGGAAACGAAAAAAGCGCCAGAAAGATGGCCTGCGCCACCGAGCGGCTACAACTGCGCAGGTCGCCGCTACCGTAATACTGCGCAACCAGACTGTTGGCGAACGCGGCGGTGGACATGAACCCGCACACCAGCGTGAAAAACAAAATGCCCGCTGGGACCGCCGCCTGTAGCGTGGCCGGACTGTACCACGCCAAAAACATGCGGTCAGAGAAGTTCTGCACAGTGAAAAAAGCCGAGGTGATGATCAGCGGCACGGCAATCCGCAGCAACTCGCGGTAGGATGAGGATGAAGATGGGTGCGTTGTGTCCATGAGATGCCCTATTGTTTCCAAACCTTGGAAAATTGCGAGCCGCTTCTTCCAAGGATTGGAAACTTCCCGCTTGAAACGTTGCCCTCTGCACGGAACAATCTGCGCCTTCTCCGTAGCGGGAGTAATTCAGTGGTAGAATGCATGCCACGCCGTTGGCGTGGTACAGACTGTTGATAAAGTGCCGATGGGTTTGATTTTTAGAGAAACAATGAAATTCAGGTCGCTGATTTTTTGGAGTGCGCTGGCTCGACAGCGCTTTCACTTCCAAGGCGTTACAGAAAAAGCGGCGTCCAGCCGCCGCACTCCATACAGGCACAGGTTCGACTCGATCTTCTTGAATATTTTTACGCGTGAGGGTTTCTCAACAATCTGAGCCACGCCGTTGGCGTGGTAAACTTCCCAATCCCGCCAGCGGCGGGACAGGACTTGACGCCTGTCACGCTGAAAGCGTGTTCGGATAAAAAAAGCGCCCGTGATCTGGAAAAGCGTATTAAGGCACAGGGTGCCGCACGATTTCTAACTCGAAAATCAAACGACTGGACACAGGACTTTTGATTCTCTATCTTGCGGGCTTTCTCGGGCGGGAGTAATTCAGTGGTAGAATGCAAGCTTCCCAAGCTTGACGTCGCGGGTTCGACTCCCGTCTCCCGCTCCATTTTCTGTTTAAGGCAGAGTTCAGGCGGAGATGCTGGCGCGGGCGGCGTCGAGCTTGTGGAAAAAGTTCTGCTCGCCGATTTCTTTTGCCAGCCCAGACTGGTCGAGCACTTTGCGCACCGGTTCTTTAACGCCCGAGAAAAGCAGTTGAACGCCGCTTTCGCGCAACCGGACAACTATGTTTTGAAGCATTTCTTCACCGGATGCATCAATGGCATTAATGCCTTGGCAGTCTATCGCAATAAATTTCGCGCCGCGATATTCCTCACAGGTACGGAAGATCTGTTCTTCAAAATAGGTGGTGTTGGCAAAATAGAGCCGTCCGTCAAAGCGCACTGCCGGCATAATCGGGTCGACGGCAAGGTTGTGCTTTTTGGCATTTCGGTAGGTGCCGTCTTCGTGCCGTCCTAGAACGGCGATGTTTGGTTCCATGGTGCGGTACAGGTACATGACAATCGAAAGTCCGGCACCGAAAATAATCCCTTTGTCCATGTCGGGAGCCATTGATAGCGTTGCAATAAAGGTTATGACACCAGCCGCGCCATCGGCCCGACTCACCTTGAAGTAGTGAGCGAATTTTTTAAAGTGAAGCAGGTTGAGTACGGCGGCAATGATGACGGCGGCCAGCGCGGCTTGCGGCAGGAAGTAGATCAGCTTGGTAAAGAATAGTAAAAACAGCAGCACGAACATCCCCGCGAAAACAGCGCTTAGACCGGTTTTGGCTCCGGCGGACTCGCTCAGGGCGGAGCGGGAAAAGGAGCCGCTGACCGGATAGCCGCCGGTAAAGGCCGATGTGAGCGAGGCGAGTCCCTGTCCAACCGTTTCCTGACAGATGTTCAGTTTTTGTTTGTTTTTCGCGGCCAGTGCATTGGCTACTGAGCACATTTCCATGAAGCCGACAAAGGCGATTACCGCAGCACCGGGGAGCAACTTGTGAACGGTTTCCCAGTCGGGGTTGATCATCGTGAAATGCGGGCATCCGGAAGGAATAAGGCCAACTACGCTGACCGGTTTTGCGAGTTCATTCAATTTGAGGAAGTAAACGGCCAAACTCGTGAGAATCATAACAATTAATGCGCCGGGTAATTTCGGCCAGAACTTTTTGAGGCCGAGTAGCAGGGCCAGCGACGCACAGCCGATGATCAGGGTGGGAATGTGCGCATCACTGATTCCCAGCACTTCGTATTTCCAGAGGTTATAAAAGAAATGGCCGCCGCTCGGCATGCTGATGCCGGATATTTTACTCAGCTGTGATGCCGCAATAATGATGGCTCCGGCATGAATGAAGCCTTCGATCACTGGACGGGAGAGAAAGTTTACAACAAAGGTGAGACGTCCAAGCGCCATGATTAGCCAGATGATACCGACGATGAAGGCCAGCATTCCGGCTAGGCGGAAATATTCTTCCGGACTGATCGCGCCGAAGGTCGCCAGCGCCGTGGCGGTAAGCAGCGAGACCATTGCAACCGGCCCGGTCTGGAGGTAGTTCGACGAACCCCACAGGGCGCCGACGATGGCCGGCAGAAAGGCTGCGTACAGGCCGACATAGGGCGGAAGTCCGGCCAGATTGGCATAGGCCATGGATTGCGGAATCAGCACCAGCGCAACGGTCAGGCCGGCTATAAAATCAGCGCGGACGGTTTCTTTCGAAAGCGACCATCCAAGAAACGGGAATATTTTTTTTAGCATAAAAACCTCTCAGGAGCGGCAGAATGTGGACGAAAATGCCGGGAGGTTCAAACAAAATATCAAAGGCCCTTAGAAACCGAGTTCCTGCACCGTGCGGATATCCTGCCCCGCTTCGAGCAGGTGCGTGACAAAGCAATGCCGCAAGGGTGCTGTGTAATTCGCGAAGCGATCTCTGCGGCTTCTACTGCCTTGCGCACCGGCCCCGTCAGCGCTCTTTTTTCTCTCCGCCGTGCGCCGCGCCGATCCCGAGTCCCTCAAAGATCAGCATGATCGCGATGCCGTACCAGATGGTATAGGCGAGGTAAAAGACGAGAAGCCCCGCGAGGGGCCAGACCGCCTCGACCGCCCGCCGGGCCGCGATGCCCCGGAAGTTGTACGCCGGCTCGAGCACCTTGGCCGAGATGAAGCGGGTGAAGGCCGCCTCGGGGCCGCGGTTTTCCTGCACATACCGCCGCGACAGGCCGTCGAAGACGAGCCACCAGCAGTAGAGCGCTTCTGGCGCACTGACGCGCTGGTGCTGCCTTTCCAGGGCGGCAAAATCGTTGGCGAACATGGCCGCGGCGTCCGCCAGCGCAGCTTGGGACAGTTTCCCCAGGTCACCCGTGACGCGCACCCGTCCGTCCGGGGTAAGATCGGTACTTGCCACATGGCTGGCGACCACGGTCATCATTTTTTCCTTGTCCGCGAACTCGCGCGTGTGCACCCCGATGTCGATCCCCGTGCCAACCCAGGCCGCAGCCTGCTTCTCCGCCGAGGCCAAATTGTAGACCGAGCCCTTGGCGATGGAGTTGAAGAGGCCGTCGGCCACGGCGAGGAGGTTCCTGCCGCCGAAGGCCGGCGTGAACATGGCGACCAGCACGACGAAAAAGCTGACGAGGAGCACCAGGCCCAGCGCGAACCTGCGCGGCGCGGCGAGGAGCAGGCGTCGCTGGCCGTTCGCAGCGGAGCGCTCCGCTGCGCGCCGGGCGGCGACCTGCCGGAAAAAGACCGCGAGGATCCACAGGGAGAAGAGTCCGACGATAGCGAAAAAGATCACCGTGCCGACGGTCTCGATCCCCACGCCAACCTCCCGCGACAGGGAAATGTAGCCGAGGTCGGCGAGCTTGCGCGGGAGGGCGCAGAGCCGGTTGGCGAAGCCGGCGAGGATGGTGAGGGCGAAGAAGGCGCGGATCTGCGCCCCACTGACCATGGTCGTCACGAGCGCGCCGATCTGCACGCCAACCAGAGAACCCAGAAGCATGCCGACGGCCACGGTGTAGAACACGAACCCGTAGATCGCGTACTGGAAGATCGACGAGTAGGCGGTGGTGAAGATGATCTGCAGGATGTCGGTGCCGACCGTGGTGAAGGTCGATACGCCCAGCCCATAGACGAACATCGGGAAGGTGAGGAACCCGCCGCCCACCCCCATGATCGCCGCGACGAAACCGACGATGAGCCCGCAGAGGATCACGGGATACACGGAAATGGAACGGCCGCCTTCGACCACGTCGCGGTCGAATATGATGCGCGGCCGCAGCGGCAGGCGTTGCAGCGCCTGGGCAAAGGGCGTGGTCGCATCGACGGGGTTCCCCTTGTTGCGTCGCGCGCCGAGCCAGTCGGCCACGGCGTAGAACCCGAGAAAGCCGAGCACCAGGACGTAGACCAGCGAGATCACCGCGTCGGAGAGTGCCGGGCTGTACTGGAAAATGGCGCGGTTAATGTTGCCGCCGACCGTGACCCCGGCGAACGACCCGACCACGAACCAGGCGGCCAGACGCACGTTGACGTTGCCGAGCTTACGGTGAATGGTGGTGCCCATGATCGCCTTGGCGAAGAGGTGGAACTGGTCGGTGCCCACGGCCATGATCCCGCGCACACCGAAGCTCATCAGCGCCGGGGTGAGGATGTAGCCGCCCCCCGCGCCGATCACGCCAGTGATCAGGCCGGCGACGAGCCCTACGAGGATCGAGCCGAAGAACATTGTGTCGTTCACCGTGGAAGGCATGAGAGCCTTGCTGCCCCCGAGCACGGGGATCTTGTCGGGCAGCAGGCCAGCTCCCCCGGCGGCCGCAGTCGCGGCGAAGAGGATCGCTGGCAGGCAGAAGAGGGCGAGGATTACGAGCCGACGTCGGCTCCCGAGGATGGTGCGGCCGGCCTCGATCTCCCAGCGGGCGAGGGCGGCGGAAGTGGCGCGCATCTGGTCGGCGGTCTGGCGGAAGAAGGACATGGCGTCTCCTCGTTTGTTTGATGGTGAAGGTATAATGATTCCCTGACCACACGTATCGTTTCCCCACCCCCCCTGTCAACTCCAGTTTCCGCGCCGGAATGAAGTTCTTGTAGGAAACCGGACAATTTAGCTATGGTCAAAAACCAAGTGACCTGAGCCCATAAAACTGGACGGTTTGGAATGAGAGTTCTCCATGGCAAATCCAGAGGCGGATGGAACACCAAAATTCATCGGGTTGCCGCGAGTGCTGTATGCGCACTGAATTTTAGTCTTTCAGCCGGAATTTCAGGGGATGCCCGGTGCGGGTGGGAGCTGCTTATCCAAACTGAGCCGCCATCTGTGCCGTGCGGATTACTTAACGGAATCTTCTCCGTTAAAACTTAGGCTCGCCGTCCGGATAAAAGCGTCTGGGCCGGACTGGCAAATGCGATTCCCTCTTCGTTGAAGCGGCGGAGAACAGCCAGATTGAACGCCTGGTCAAACTCCATGAACGCCCAGTGTTCCGGCGGCGCAAACCAGTAAACCACCTGAATGTTCAACGCGGCGGCATTGATATCATTAAAGTGAACGCGCGGCGGCATGTCCGGATGCATCTTCTCGTTGGCGCGGTTCAGCTCCTCTTTGATAATCGCCACCGCCCGTTCCATCTTCTCCGGCGGCGTGTCACAGGCAACCGTGATATTGGCAACGCGTTTGATATGCGGCCGTTTGGTGATATTGCGAATGCTCTTGTTGGCCAGCTCGCCGTTTGGAATCGTCATCAGGTGGCCGTCAGCTGTCCGTAGACGTGTCGACCGCATGCCGACTTCCTCCACCGTTCCGTCTGTGCCATCCACATTAATGCTGTCGCCCAACTGAAACGGGCGGTCGGCAAAAATCACCAGCGAGCCGAAGAAATTTTTAATGGTTTCCTGCGCTGCCAGCGCAACCGCCAACCCGCCGACACCAAGTCCGGCAAGAATTGAAGTGATCGGCTTGTCGCTCAACTGCTGAGCGATTTGAACCAGTCCGAGAATCACAACCACCGAGCGCAACGTTTTGCGAACCACCGGCTCCATCATGTCGTCCAGCGCCGTGCGGGTTTTGGCTCTCAGGTGGCGCACCCACCAGCCGGAAAGTTCTACCATCTGGTAAACCACATAGGTCACCGCAATCGTGAGCAGCACTGCCGTCAAATCACTGCGCAACGAGACTTTGATCGCCAGCAGCCGCAGAGCCAGACAGACACCGATGATCGAAGCGGGGAAAGTTGTCGTGCGCGCCGCCAGTTCCAGCGCCGTCCGGTGCAAACTGTTCTGCCCCAGCGGGGTTTTACGGATGGCCTGCTCACAGAAATATTTCATGAACCGTCCGGCCAGAAAACCGGACAGAATCAGCAGAATCATCATCAAAAAATCCCAAACACTGTTTGTTTGTACCACTGTTGTAACTGTCGCCGTGTCCATTTTCTAAACTCCTATCTTCCGTTCCGCTGTGTCGCTTTTCGCAACCACTCAACAACCTCAGGACTTACCATATCGTCCGAAAACCGCCAACCCCAATTCCCCTGCGTCGTGCCCGGCGTGTTCATCCGCGCCGCGCCGGCCAGTCCCAGCACATCCTGCATCGGCAGAATCGCCCACTTAGCCGGTGCACGCAGCGCCAGCTCCGCCAGATCGTGATGGAACGCATCGCTGCTGGTCTGCAACCATGTGCAGATGCGTTGATGTTCCGCTTTATCCAACGTATGAAGCCAGCCCGCCGTCGTATCGTTATCGTGCGTGCCGGTATAAACCGCCCAGTTCTTCTCCGTTCCCTCTGGACGATAGCCTGCCGTGCTCATCGGCTCTGCGCCGAAGCGGAAATGAAGAACCCACATGCCGGGAAAACCGCACGCCTCGCGCAACGCTTCCACCTCATCGGTGATGATTCCCAGATTTTCGGCAATCACATGCTCATCCAGCTTAAATTTATTTCCGAGGCCTGGAAAAAATTCTGTGCCCCGACGCAGTCGGCTTTCCAGAGTTTGGAAAAATTCCAACCCCGGCCCTTTCACCCAGCGACCTTTAATCGCGGTCGGCTCATCCGCCGGAATCTCCCAGTAATCCTCGAAACCGCGAAAATGGTCGATGCGCACAATGTCGGCCATTTTAAGAATGTGGCACATTCGCCGCGTCCACCACGCAAAGCCCGTCGCGCGGTGCTGGGCCCAATCGTAGAGCGGATTGCCCCAGCGCTGGCCGGTTGCGGAAAAATAGTCCGGCGGAACGCCCGCGACGACGGTCGGCGAACCGTCCTCGTTCAGGAAAAACAACTCGCGGTTCGCCCAGACATCAACGGAATCGCCTGCGACAAAAATCGGAATGTCGCCGATGATCGAAACTTCCAGGCCTTGGAAAAATTCCGCCGTCTTTTTCCAATGTTTGGAAAACAGATATTGCAGCACCTCATGGCGGCGGACTTTTTTGGCCAGCTTTTTACGCGTTTTTTCCAAGGTCTGGAAATCGCGGTCGCGCAACCCGGCGGACCACTCCGTCCACGGAATATTTTTTTGCGCTTCGCGGATCGCCATGAATAGTGCGTAATCGGCCAGCCAGTCGGCTTCGCGCTCGCAGAACTCTACAAAGTCCGCGTCCGGCTTAAAGCGGTCGGCCACCTTGAAGAGAACCTTTTCGCGTGCCGCGATCACGGCGGGAAAATCAATCTGATGCCGGTCGAACTGCGGAAAATTTTTCAGCTGTTTTTTGGTCAACAAACCCTCGTCGATCAGCTCGTCGAAACTGATCAACAGATGGTTTCCGGCGAAGGCTGAAAGGGACGAGTACGGCGAGTAGCCGAACCCGACCGGCCCCGTCGGCAGAATCTGCCAGAGCTTTTGTCCGGTCTCGGCGAGGAATTCGCCGAAAGCCTGTGCCTGCGGGCCGAGTTCGCCGATCCCCCATCGTCCAGGCAGAGATGAAATATGGAGTAAAATTCCGCTTTTGCGTTCAAAATTCATGCGCCGCAGGATACGGCGAACCGGCGGGGAGTCAAATCAGGAAATCCGCCAAATGTATTTCAACAGACGGATTCAGTTTTCTCCGCGATTGCCGTTGCGGTAGGCGATGCGGGCGCGGGTCATGCGTTCACGCAGTCCGCCGGCTTTTAGAAAGTCCTGTTCGAGTCGGCGAATCTGCTGATCGAGCAGATAGTTGGTCTGGTGAATCAGGCAAATGGCAATGTTAGCAACAACCTCCGGTGAACGGGTTTCGACGAATTCGCGATAGGTCTCATAGGTCGAATGGGACTTATTTCCCAGTTTTCTTACGAAAAGAGCCTCTTTGGAGTCTTTATCCCAGATTGTAAAATTCCGCACCCGCAGGAAATCGCGGTAATCTTCTAAAAGCTCTTCCAAACTGGCCCGCGCCACATTCGTGAGTTTGAGTTCCATTTCTTTGGAGGTACCGGAAGCTTTGCTCCCTTCGACGATGTTCTGTTTGCCGGAGCGGGCCGCCTGCACCATTTGATCAATGGTGCGGTCGCCTCTTTTCAGAAAGCGTTCGCAGAACCGGAAGGTGAAGTCGTAGACCACTTCGGACTTCTGGTAGGAAAGCAGCTCCCGATAGTTTCCGTGGGGCGGCAGAATGGGCGAAGAATTGTTTTCGTTCTTTTTCATGACAATTCTTTACCAGATTATTCCAGAGGTTGGAAACTATTCTTCCAAGGCTTGCGAATCGCCAGCCGCTCACCTACCCTTGCGGCATTCAAACCAAGGAATAGACCGTGGACGATCTGTTGATTAAAGGACATTTTAAGGGACTGGATATTGCGTTCAGCTATGCGGTGACGACGAATGCGGTGAATGAAATCGTGCGGTTGCACGACTGCGATCCCGCCGCCGCCCATCTGCTGGGGCGCGCCGTCACCGGTGCACTGTTGAGCGCGGCGGTTCTGCCTGAAGGACAGCGTATCAATGTCTGCTGGCAGTATAAAGGCATCCTGCGCACGATCATTGTGGACGCCGGACAGGACGGTTCCGTGCGCGGCTTTATCTCGCCGTCGCAACTCAATCTCGAAGAAGACAATCCCGATGCGCTCTACGGCGATATCGGCGATCTGCGGGTTGTCACCTCCAATGCCGACGGAAAGATTCTGAATTCCGGAACGGCGCCGATTTCGCTTCAGGATGTCGCGAAAGACCTCGCCTATTACCACTGCATCAGCGATCAGGTCGAAACCGGGCTAAATGTCATGATCGGTTTTAATGCCGATCCGGAAAATCCGGTAAGCCTCTGTCAGGGCTGGATGATTCAGGCTCTGCCGGGGACTGATCTCGAACATTTCGACCGCATCCGCCGTCAGATGGAAGAACCCGCCTTCCGCAATCTACTCGCCAGCGCGACGGATTGCGAAACTCTTGCCCGCACTCTTGTCCCGGACTCCACCGATCTGCAGATGGAAGCTGGCCCTGCCCCGCGATTTGTCTGTCGCTGCAACCGCGAAAAAATGGAGGCAGTTGTTCGCACCCTGCCCATTCCTGAACGGATGGAACTGGTACAGAAAAAGGAACCGGTGAAAATCAATTGCCAGTTCTGCAACCGGCACTACGAGCTGAGCATTGACGAATGCATCGTGGCGTGGAACAGGAAGAATTAGGGATCAGGCGTCAGGAGTCAGACATTCTAAATTTGGAGTGCGCTGGCTCGACAGCGCTTTCACTCTAAACAATTTCCAGCGAAAAGCGGCGTCCAGCCGCCGCACTCCACATCTCTCTGCAGCGGGCCTGCAAAACGCCGAATATTCAAAACCGATCCAATTTGACGAAGTATTCGCCGCTCATTATCGGCGCAAAGGCCTAAACGGCTTGAAAATAAACGTTGCAAGCGACCCTGCCCTCTCGTAGCTTCTGGAAAATCCCCGTTGTAGAATGACCGTTCGGCTGACAAAAAAACTAGAAATGACAGAAACATTGGCATCTGGGCAAATTCTTCTCCTGATACCTCTCGTTGCACTCACAGCAGGAGCATACGCGTCCGTTGGTCTTGGTGGCGGCACTGGATATCTCGCCATCATGACTCTCGTCGGAATGCCAGCTACGACAATGACATCAACGGCACTACTCCTAAATCTTGTAGTCACCGGGGCAGCGTTAATCCGATTTGGTCTTGCGGGACGGCTGAAAGTCAGGTTGTTCCTTCCATTCCTTATACCGGCCATGCCAGCTGCATTTCTGGGCGGACTTATCACAGCAAACCAGAAAGTATTCCTTGTATTATTGGCTGCGGCACTTGCTATCGCGGGGATCGCAATGCTACGGAACATTCCAACCTCACAAGAACACAATAACGGCCCTGATCGTATCCGTCTTCTTGCTGTTGCAATTCCCTCGGGGCTGATTATTGGACTCCTCTCCGGTTTTCTTGGTATAGGCGGCGGTGTGTTTCTCGGACCGTTAATTCTATTCTTGGGATGGGCAGGTCCAAAGGAAGTTGCTGCAATGAACTCTGCCTTGATCCTGGCTCTGTCAGCAATCGCGTTGTCCGCACACGGAATAAGAGGTGCAGTACAATTTAGCGTTGTTCTCCCATTGGCGGCGGCTGCACTCATAGGCGGACTGGCAGGCGCAACACTTTCAGAAAAGAAGCTATCCGCACGTGCATTACAACGGATTTTCGCCGTCATAGTTCTCATTGCGGCGGCAAAGGCAGCGTATGATGCGGTTTCATAGGAAACGCCGAATCAGGCGTTGTTGCTGACCGTCCAGCGTTCCGGAAGCAATTCAATTTAACGGCATGTTCGCTGCGCAATACGATTCACCCATTTCAGAGCCTGACAAAACCGTCATGATGTTCATTAAACGTAGACGAGACGCTTGCGCAAATTTTCCAGCACGGTATCCGGAATATCCAAATCACCGAAGCCGCGGCCAAGGGTGAGGTCGGGCGTGAGTGCGCCGTGAAAATCAGAGCCGCCGGTGGCGACGAGGTCGAAGTCTTCGCAGATGCGCAGGTAGGCGGCGGACTGATATTCCTGATGCGTCGGATGCCAGACCTCGATTCCGCCAAGGCCGTGTTCTTTTAGTTTTTTGACAAGGCGGCGCATGGCGCGCGTGGTGAGCCTCATTTGTCCCGGATGGGCAATCACGGCCACGCCGCCCGCTGTGCGGATTAATTCAACACAGGCTTCCGGCGTGAGACGGCGGCGGTCTGCATAGGCAGCTTTACCCTTGCCGAGCAGCTGCTGGAAGATTTTGTCTTTGTGTTTAAAATGCCCCTTCTCAATCAGAGCGGCGGCAAAGTGCGGCCGGCCGATCAGGTCGTCGCTGGAATGTTTGCGGACATCTTCGTGCGTAAGGTTGTAGCCGAGGCGGTTGAGTTTTTCCAATATCTGGACATTCCGCTCGGTGCGCCCTTCCCGCACCCAGGTGAGCGCCGCCTGCAGGGCCTCGTGGGTGGGATCGAACAGATAACCGAGAATATGAAGTGTGACTTCGCCGAATTCCGCGCTCAGTTCAATGCCGGAAACGGTCTGAACCGTCGAGGCGGCGCCCGCCGCCATAAACCGCGCCAGCCCGTCGGTCGTGTCGTGGTCGGTCAGCGCAAGGGCCGTCAGCCCGCCCTGCGCCGCCAAAGCGACCAGTTCTTCAGGGGTACTGGAGCCGTCAGAAAAGATAGAATGGCAGTGCAGATCAATCATTTTAAATTTCAATTAGTCAGCGAGGATCATTTTATGTACTTTCGGAGCGATTTTAGCCAGTCAACCGCAGAACAAACGATTA
>JBAXDG010000004.1:0-54885 GCA_037141075.1 Kiritimatiellales bacterium | reverse complement strand
TGGTTCCGCTGTCGAGATAGATCACCGAAAGTTTGATACTCTGGCCGGGGGTCGGCGTCAGATGGTCATTCACATCGAAACGCATCGCATTCTTGTTCGACGCGCGGTCGAAACGACGCGCAAAGCGGTCGTACGGATGCGATGAAGTGGTTAATGTCCCGCGGACGCGCCAGAGACCCATACTTTCGTTGGTGGGATTAATCTGGGTGATAAACCGGTCATAGTTTCCGGGATGAATCTGCCAGCCTGAATCGTTGAAGCCGTTCATGCCATCAGGGGGTGGATTGCGCTGCGCAACCGACCCCCATGTGGCCGCCACCAGGTGATCCATCCGGGCCCCTTGATTGCTATAGGCCGCGCAGATGGCCGTGTATCGGGCGGTATTGCCCTTGCTTGCACTTCCATAGGTTGCGACCGAAAACCGGCTTGTGTCGTCCGAAGAAAGTCCGTCATGGAAAACGCAGAATCCGCCGCGGGCCGTGGCCGGGTCGAGTTCCGCCGCCCACGTATTGAAGAGGGTGGCAGTAAAAACCATATTACTGGAAACTGCGGCCTCCAGACACGTACCGCTCCAATCCCAGATGCTCATACCGACATTCAACTGCTCGAGAGCGGTCCAGTACATGGTCAACGGGAGGTTGAGCTGAAAATAGTAATACTTCCAGGTCTGGTCCATTTCGTTTCTGGAGAAAAATTTAAAATCGGAATCCAGCGCCAGCGGCTTCCACACCTCGACATTCGACTCAGATTCCGTCAACTGATATCCCCGCAACTGTGAGCCATGCTTTATACCGACACCCCCCACGATATTACTGCTTACCCAATTCCACTCGTCTTGGAACTGGGGTGGTTCAACGGATTGGAACAGAAGCGGAATAACGGGGCCCGGCCCGTCCTGAAAAGCATGCCGGTACAGTTCGAAAACCCAAAGTCTGTAATTCTTCCATGCCGAAGCGGAAATCTGATAATTCGTCGGACTTGTCGGAACATAGGGCACATCCGTGCCTTCATACGGGGCTTCGTCCCCCGTGCAGCCGGTATCCACGCGGACAAAGGCTATGCGGCTCTGCAGATTCGACGCCACGTCCTGACGCACATGCTTGGCAAACGCAGTCACCATTTCGCTGAAGTAGATTTTAAATTCCGGATCCAGATAATACCCATACGTATAGCTAGGACAAATTATTTTCGGAACGTCGCTAGTGAACATCCATGTCGGCATGCTTTTTCCCGGTGCCGATCCGTCGATGGGGGATACCTTGACGGTAAACATTTGGTTTTGATCGTCAGCAATTTGCAACAGGCTATCTATCGCCGTCCAGGTAAAGTTGCTCCGGGCGGTATTAACAGCCCCCCAAGACAAATCACATGACTGGCCGCGGGTGTAGGGAT
The DNA here is from genome assembly GCA_037141075.1 of Kiritimatiellales bacterium. GTDB lineage: Bacteria > Verrucomicrobiota > Kiritimatiellia > Kiritimatiellales > Tichowtungiaceae > Tichowtungia. Next base: position 53,493 of record JBAXDG010000004.1, on the reverse strand, counting down.
AGGAGCCGACAGGATGCCCACCTTCCCGGTCCCAAACGCCATACGAAGCGCGATCCATCCCAAGTATGGCGGCATTCACTTGTTGCGTTCCGGCGAACAGGATCACCAGCAAGAAAACGGAACAAATAACAAGCCTTCGCCGTATGCCGGGAAAAGCCCAAGAGTTGCCGCCGGCTGTCGCCATTATCGTTTCATAAATCTTCTTCATATCAGTCCTCCTAAACGCCGTTATCTGGAAATCTTTCAACCTGAATAGTCGCATATATGCGGTTTTTACACGAGCAAAACCTCCGGACTCCTCGTGCGGTTTTCCGTCTTTCACAGAGCTTTTACTCCATCCGAATCTTGATCTGATTTGGTTTCCAAGGGTTGGAAGTCTTTCACCAGATTCGTTGACCAGCTAGAGCATTTAACGGTTGAGATGCCGTACGCGCATATGAACTTCAAACCCACCCCGCCGTCCCGGCACCCCTCCGCCGGAGGGGATCGTGTAGACGCGCTTTTCATTCCCCTCCACGGGAGGGGTGGCTGCAAGCCGGGGTGGGTTACGGCGCCACAATCGTTACATGCTCTAAACCGAATAAATCCGTTTTAGACGATATAGGTCGAAGCAGCGGTATCACCGCCGCGACCTGTCCAGTTCGTGTGGAAGAACTGGCCGCGCGGTTTGTCGATCCGCTCGTAGGTGTGCGCGCCGAAATAGTCGCGCTGTGCCTGGAGCAGATTGGCCGGAAGGCGGGCGGCGCGATAGCCGTCGTAATAGGACAGCGCAGCGCCGATAGCGGGCATCGGAATACCCATTTCAACCGATTGGCAGATCACACGGCGCCAGCCGGCCTGTGCGTTCTGCACCTTGCCGCTGAAGAACGGATCCAACAGTAGGTTATTGAGATTGGGGTTGCGGTCGAACGCTTCTTTGATCTTACCGAGGAACACGGAACGAATGATGCAACCGCCGCGCCACATGAGTGCGATGCCGCCGTTGTTGAGGTTCCATCCGTAGGTCTTCGCGGCGGCGCGCATGAGCTGGTAGCCCTGCGCATAGCTCACCAGTTTGGATGCGTAGAGCGCCTGTTTAAGGTCTTCGATCATCGCGGCTTTGTCGCCTTTGAATTTCACACCAGGGCCCTTCAGCGTCTTCGACGCTTCCACGCGCTCATCTTTAATGGCCGACAGGCAGCGGGCGAAAACCGCCTCGCCGATCAGCGTCAGCGGTTGACCTTCGTCCAGCGCGGCAACGGCGGTCCATTTGCCGGTGCCCTTCTGTCCGGCGGTATCAAGAATTTTATCCAGCACCGCTTCGCCGGCTTCGGTTTTGTAACCGAGGATGTCGCGAGTGATTTCAATCAGATACGAGTCGAGTTCGCCTTCGTTCCACGCCTTAAATACTTCGTGCATCTCTTCGTTCGAGAGGCCGAGACCTTCCTTCATCATCTGGTAGGTTTCGCAGATCATCTGCATGTCGCCGTATTCGATGCCGTTATGCACCATCTTGACGAAGTGGCCGGCACCGTTTTCGCCGACCCATTCGCAGCAGGGTTCGCCGGCATCGGTCTGCGCACAGATTTTCTGAAAGATCGGTTTAACCGCCGGCCATGCGGCGGGTGAGCCGCCGGGCATAATGGACGGGCCGAGCAGCGCGCCTTCTTCACCGCCGGAAACGCCGGCACCAATGTAAAGGAAGCCCTTGCTTTCGACATATTTTGCGCGGCGAATGGTGTCCGGGAAGTGCGAGTTGCCGCCGTCGATGATGATGTCGCCCGGTTCCAGGAAAGGAATAACCAGCTCGATAAAATCGTCTACGGCTTTTCCGGCCTTCACCAGCATCATGACTTTGCGCGGACGCTCAAGGCTCGCGCAGAATTCTTTGATGCTGTGCGCACCGATAAATTTTTTATCTGCGCCGCGCCCAGCGATAAATGCGTCGACTTTTTCCACGGTACGGTTGAATACCGCCACGGTGAACCCCTTGCTCTCCATATTGAGAACCAGATTTTCGCCCATCACCGCCAGCCCGATCAGCCCGATATCCGCTTTCATCGCTTACTCCCTTTTCTACGTGGATTAAATGCTCTTCACCTGCGAGACCCTGACGAAGCTAGACAGAAAATCAGGCGAGCTCTTCGGAAATGATCGCCGCAACGCGGCCAGCGGGCCCACCGGCACCGAGCATTTTTTCCAAGGTTTGGAAATTTTCAATCATCGCCGCACGTACCGGCGTGTCGTTCATCAGCGGATCAATCGTCGCGACCAGCTCAATCGGCAGCATGTGCTGTTGAAGGCGTTCAGGCATGATTTCCTTGCCGGAAATAATGTTGGCAATGCCCACCCACGGAATACGAATCAGAGCGCGGGCAAACAGATAGTTCAGAAAGCTTACGCGGTAAACCAGCACGGTCGGGCAGCGCAGCAGCGCGGCTTCGAGCGTCGCCGTGCCGGAGGCAACAAACGCGGCGTCGGCTTGTTTGAGCACCTCGCGCGCCCTGCCCGCCAGAATCGAAATACTGCGCGGCGCTTTGGCCGCCGTCTGCAGAATAGCCTCAACCAGCGCAAGGCGTCGTTCCGGCACCGGAATCAGGAAGCAAACATCGGAACGCCAGTTTTCAATCATTTGTGCCGCCTCGAGCAGTCTCGGCAAAATATACGTGATCTCTTGTTTGCGGCTGCCGGGCAGCAACGCAATCTTTGTTCTTCCGCCCCAAGGTAGCGGCTCTGGCAGTTTTTCACGAAACTCGCGCAGTTCGTCCACCATCGGATGGCCGACAAAATCGACTTTCAGGTCAACGTCCTTGAACACCGCGACCTCAAACGGGAAAATCACCATCAGCCGGTCGATGATCTTCGCCATCTTTGGAATCCGCCCGCGATTCCACGCCCAAACCTGCGGGCAGACATAATAAAGCACTTTGATGCCGCGTTTTTTGAGTTCGCGGGCAAGGCGCAGATTAAAGCCAGGGTAATCCACCAAGAGCGCGGCATCCGGCTTGCGTTTATCCGCCTCCGTCAGCACTTCGTCAAACGTGCGCTTAAAAAACGGATAGCGCTTAAACACTTCGACAAAGCCCATCACATCCATTTCGCGGGTATCGTGAAGCAGTTCCATTCCTTCGGCGCGAAGTTTTTCTCCGCCTATACCCCAGACGGTGATATCCGAACGGGTTTGCTTCAGTGCGCGAATGACATCCGCCGCATGCATGTCGCCGGAATCTTCGCCCGCTATAACCAGAAGAGATTTCATGGGCTAACTCTGCGCTTCAAGAACAATGACGGCAAGACCCATGGCGTCAGCCTGAGTAATAAGTTCGTCCTTGTTAAGCAGAATGGCTCCGCCCGCTTCAATGGCCAGACAGGAGGCTTTGGCTTTCTTGAGCGATTTCAGCGTCCACTTTCCAATGACTGGAATATCAAAGCGCATATCGTGTCCAACCTTTGGAACTTTGACGACGACCGCGCCGCGCCCGCCGAGTTTCCCGCCCCGCTGAACGGCTTTATCAGTACCTTCGAACGCTTCAACGGCGAGAATCATCCCCTCTTTGACGACGACAGTCTGGCCAATGTCGAGGTGACTGGTGTCTTTAATGACGCGGCGACCGATGGCGATGTCGTTGAGCTCGCGGGCGTCGGGCGCGCGGACGGTGAGCAGTCCGGCAGCGGGCATATAGTCCTGCATAAAGGAACTGGCGGGAAGCAGTTTGATGCCGATTTTTTCAACTTCGTCGATGAGTCCGCCGAAGATGGTGTGCGCGTTTTTCACCGGCATACTTTTGAGCAAATCAACGAGCGCTTTATCCATCCGCATACAGAAAAGGTTTTTCGGGTTGATCTGTCCAGCCATGACGGCGTGATGCGCCCCGCTCTGTTTAAGAGCATCGATCAGTGCGCCGAGACTGCCGACGTGCAACCAGACGACCTCATCGGCGACCTGCGCGATTTCGCGGCGGGTTTCACCTTTGAAGGCGATGGCGAAAATTCGCTTTACGCCGCGCGCCCGGGCGGCGCGGGCGAGCAACAGCGGATAATCGGCGCGCCCGGCAATCAGGATCAGTGTTTCTGGCGTTTCATTCATGGCTTAACATTATTGGAACAGCGATCCACCGAGGCCGCCGGACTGAGGCAGGGTTCCTAAAGGCAGGCGGCCAGCCGGTGCTGGAGGGACGATGGCCTGAAAACGGGCGTCGTTCCACAATGGCTGAAAGCGAGCATCTTTGCGCAGTGCGGTGCGAATCGGTTCGCCGCCTTTTTCAACCACCTTTCTGAGCGTCTCGATCGCCTGATCCAACCGTTTCAACTCAACGCGTACAGCAGCCAGATCAATTTGCACGCGCAAATCGTCGGGTTTGGCCGTCAGATATTTGATAAGAACCGGCTCCACCAGATCGAACCGCTTCATCTGAATAAGCATCTGCGCGAGTTGCAGGTTGATTTCCGGCGGCAGTGCTGAACGAAGCACATCGTTAAACAACTGGGTCATGGGCCCCTGTTCTTGAAGCGCGTTGTAGAGCTGGAGAAGTTCAAAAATCGCGTTGATATCCGCACTCTGCCCCCCGCTGTGCAACAGGCCTTCGAGTTCCGTCTTGCGGGCGATCATCTGCTTCGTCTGATTGATCTGGTTCAGGAATCCCTGCGCGCTGTCGTTGAGTACATCCTGCGCGGCAAAATCAGAAATAATTTTATGGGCTTCGTCAAACCGGCGCTGGCGCATAAGGAGATCGGCGAGGCGGAAGATGGCTTCAGGGCTGAGCGGATAAAGCTCAACCGCCTGCTTGAAAGCGTATTCGGCTTCGGCCATGTTGCCGCGCGCGGCATAAAGTCCGGCGATGGCGCTACGCAGTTTGGAGAAGGTTTTACGGGCGCACACATCGCGGACAAATTTCTTGTCATTCACCAGCCGTTTCACATACCAGTCCCAGAACTCATGGTCGTTCCGAGCCATCTCCGGAGTGATGGCTGTCGGCTCGTTGTTGATCTTCATAATAAGGCCGTGCGGCGTGAGGTACGGATACATCCATGGAATGACGTAACTCTCTTCGACGAAAAATTCACGCTTGCGCATCTTGCCGTCTGGACCAACCGGATCAAACGGAACAACCGCCGAACTGGCCTCCCGGGTGGATTCATCGGTTTTCACTTCCGTGACATACTGGTTGTGATCAAAAATCTGTTTACAGAGAATGCCGTTGATTTGCATTACACCGCCAACGCCCTGCACCTGCACGCGCCCTCCCTCCATTTTGACATCGGCCCCCGCATCAAGCTTTCCGCTTTGAATGGCCTCAACATATTCCTGAAAGGCGCGGTTGCTGTCGGCCGAGGACGGAATCCAAAGTTGATCCCCGTAAATGTCGCGGGTGGTCGACATAAACGTGGTGTCGGCCAGCGCGTTCTGAGTGATGAGATAAACATCAGGCCGCACCCCCGGACAATAGATCATGTAGGTCGGCACAAAACGTCCCGGATCAGTTCCGCCGAAAAAGAGCGCATTGGTGCCCATAGGCGGCGGATAGTTGTTCTTGCGCAGGGTTTCAGGATATTCCTGCCATAACTTATCAAACTCAGCATCAGAAATGCGCCGCTCAAACGGGAATGAGTTCTTATAGTGGAGATCTTCTTTAATTCCTTCGATCCCCTGCAACTCCCAGTTGCCAAACTGCCAGCCGAAGTCATGGCCGTTCTGCTCAGAGCCGCCGACGACCTTGAGCTGTTCTTCGTTGTAGTAGTTTTTATGTATCAGCGAGAACGGCAGAAGAACAACCAGCAGTGTGCCGATCCACTTGGTAACCGGGTTGTTGCCAACCAGAGCCTCGAGCCACGCCATCAGCAAAAGCAGACCATACCCGATCCACAGCGCATAAATAGCGTGCGACTGGATGTACTGAACCCGAGCAATGAAAAGCGTCTGAATGTCGAGTTTCGGATTCTGCAGAATGATGAAAAGAATACCCACGCCGATAAAGGCCGCCATCGTAGTGAACAGCCAGTCGCGGTTTTTACGGCCGATGCGCACGATAAAGGCAAACGGCAGAATCGCCAGCAAAGCTATCGGACCGAAGAACTGGGCGCGCAGGTCGTGCAGATAGGCACCGACCTGTTTAAGAAACATGGGAGAGAAGACATCGGTTAGTGTGACCTTTTCATACTGTCCGCGGGTGATGGCGTGCATGAAACCTTCCCATGTGCGCGGATAGCCCCAGTTGATCGCCGGATTCTGGTCGGACGAAACCGGCATATAAAGATAGAATGACAGGCCGAGCAACATCAGCAGATAGGTCCCGCAAACTGTTTTCCCGTTCGGCAGGAAAAGGCCGAGTAACGGAATGACTACCGCATAGACTGTCCAGAACCAGAATCCGATATTCGCCGGGCCTGACACCCAGCACCATGTCGCATACTGCGGGTCTCCGGCCATAACTTTGTTCAGGCCGACCATGAGGATATAAAAAGCGCCGACGATTGCGAAGTCGCGACCCAGTCTGATATGACGCAGAAAAACAGCCAAACCAACACCGGCTCCCATGAATAAAAGCGTCTGGTGGTTGGTGAGACCAAGACCAAACGTGAACGCCATCAGGAAAAGCGGCTTGGAATTTCCCGGCTCGACCATCCAGCGATAGAGAAACAGCAGCACGGCCGTCTGGAAAAGAATGTTGAGCGCATAGACTTCTGCGATCACCGACTGCGACCACATGCCCTGACTGAACGCCAGCAACAATCCGCTGGAGATCCCGGCCACGCAGCAGAAAAGGCGCTCCGTCTTTTCACCCAGCACATCCGTCTCTTTTTTCAGTCCGTGTAGAATCTGGAGACCCGAACAACTCACCAGCAGGGCCAGCGTCGCGCAGGCCAGGGCCCCGCTGAACGCGGAGAAAAAGCCAACTCCCCACGCCGGATTCGGATGGCCATGATACGTCACGAAATTGAAAATCCACTGGAAGAACCAGGTCAGGAGCGACCAGATCGGATAGCCCGGCGGATGCGGCACACCGAGATGGTCAGAAGCCGTGATCAGTTCGCCGGAGTCTTCGAGCGTAACAGTCGGCGCGAGCGTCAACGTATAGACGATTAGTGTAATTAGAAAAGTGAGCCCGAAAGCAACCCAGTCGGAGCGGCGGAAAAAGTTTTTCTTATTCAAGTACAATGCCTTTCGTTCGAATGTAGAGTCGGAAAGATAAGCCCTTTTTAGGCCTAAAGGTCAAGTTTACAGACAGCGCAAACTCCTGTATGTTCAATTCATGAACAGTGAAAAAAACAGTTCCCGCTTTGCAAAAGTTTACGGCAGCCCCGGACAAGGCCCCCGCACCCTCGGCCCGTTACGCGTCTTCTGGCCGCTGATGCCCATTTGCCTTGCCGCAGGCTGGCTGTTGCACGCCGCCCTGCCCGTTCCGCACCTTTCCACCTCCTCGGCCGGCGTTCTTTTTGTCCTGCTGGCGGTGACGCTCGCGCTCTTCATCGGCTGGAGCGCACGCAGACTGCGCAGCTTCCTCAAAGGAGCTGAAGGCGAAGAGACCGTAGCGCGTATTCTTTCCTTCCTGCCTTCAAACCACACGGTTTTCAACGACCTGCAGCTCGACCCCGGCGGCCCGGCCTTCGACCATATCGTCGTCGCGCCCGCCGGAATTTTTGTGATCGAAACCAAAAACTGGAGTGGCGAGATTACCTTCCAGAACGGACAGGTTCTCAGCAATGGACATATGCCGAGCCGCCCGCCTCTCAAACAGGTCAGGGAAGAAGCCGCCGCGTTGCTCGACCATCTGTCCGCCACAGGTTGCCCGGCGGTACCGGTTTATCCGGTCGTCTGCTTTGTCGGCAACCGCCCGAAGGACAACCTCGCCAATGTCGGCGGCGTACGCATCTGCACCGACGCCGATCTGAGAGACCTCTTCGAAAATACCCTCGAAACGCCCCTGCCCGCCGGTACGCTCGGCATGATCGCCAGTGAACTGGTGCGTTGCGTGGAAGATAAATAAGGAGTCGCCATGATCCGCGCGCTGATCCCGATTGCCGACGGATGCGAAGAAATGGAAGTAGTCATCGTCGCCGACACACTCCGCCGCGCGGGCTGGAACGTCGTGCTGGCCGGACTGCACGGCGCCGCGCCCGTCACCGCTTCGCGCAAAGTAAAAATTATTCCCGACGCCCGCTGGGAAGAACTCGATCTGCTTTCGTTCGACCTGCTCTTTCTGCCCGGCGGCGCGGGCGGCACCAAGGCGCTGTGCGAACACGACGGCGTGCAGGAAACGATTCGTATTTTCGATATTGAAGAAAAATGGATTGCCGCCATCTGCGCCGGACCGCTCGCGTTGCACAAAGCCGGCGTTCTCAAAGGCCGGGCCTTCACCTGCTTTCCGGGCGTCGAAAAAGAAATGCGCCGCTCTGACCGCTCCGATGAAGCCGTCGTCGTCGATCGCAACCTCGTCACCAGCCAAGGCCCCGGCACGGCCTTCGCCTTCGCGCTTAAACTGATCGAACTGCTCGACAACCCCGCCGCCGCGGAAAAAGTCCGTAGCGGACTAATCTACTGAGCATGAAGACCGAAAACAAAGTCCGCATTCTGATCAACCCGAACTCCGGAATGGGATTCGCTCTTGACCGTATTCACGGGGCGCTCATCGAACACTGGGATCGACCCGGCAACGATCTTTCAATTCAGTTCAGCACCTCCAAAGAAGACGGGCAGGCCAAAGCGCGCCGCGCCGTGGAAGAAGGCGTCGGCAGACTGCTGGTAATCGGCGGCGACGGCATGGTCAACACGATCGGCAGTGTGCTGATCGGCACCGACACCGCACTGGGCGTTATCCCCGCCGGAAGCGGCAACGGATTTGCCCGCCACTTCAACACTCCGCTCGACATTGTCAAAGCAACCGAAGCTCTGGCCTCGGCCTCTGTACAGCGCATCGACGTCGGCTTCGCCAACGGCCAGCCGTTTTTTGTCACCTGCTCACTGGCGTGGGACGCCGCGCTGGTGAATATTTTTGAAAAATCGCCGGTGCGCGGCGTACTGCCTTATATTTTTGCCGGCGTTTACCAGTTCTTCGACTACACTCCGCAGCCTTTCACCTTTTGTATTGATGACGGAGAGGAATTCACCATCGACGATCCGCAGGTCTGCACCGCCGCCAACCTCACCCAGTACGGCGGCGGCGCGCAGATCGCGCCCGGCGCCAAGGCCGACGACGGACAGCTCCTGCTCGTTACCGTCCGCAAACGCGACATGCCGCTCATCGTGCTGATGTTTGGGAAACTTTTTGACGGCACCATTGACCGGTTAAGCGGAATACACACCAAACCCTTCCGCACGCTGACGGTCCGGAGACAAAAAGCGGGGCCGATGCAGCTCGACGGCGAACTGATTGAGGCCCCGGCTGAGGTTAAAATCACCGTACAAAAGCGTGCACTGAAAGTTCTCGTTCCTCAGGCGTCGTGCTTATAGAGATGCACATCGCGCTGCGGAAACGGAATCGAAAGCCCTTCGGCATCGAACCGTTTCTTAATCGCCTCGTTCAGCGCAAAGAACACATCCCAGTAATCCTCGACCTTCACCCACGGACGCACCGCGAAATCCACACTGCTTTCAGCCATCGCGGAAACGCCGATAAACGGCGCGGGATCTTTCAGCACGCGCGGATCTTTCACCAGCAAATCCATCAGCGCCGCTTTGGCTTTATCGATGCTGTCGCCATAACTGATGCTCGCCGTCAGATCAACACGACGCGTGCCTTCGGCGGAATAGTTTGTAATGTTGTCGCCCATCATTTTTGAGTTCGGCACAATCACTTTCTTGTTATCCGGCGTTGTCAGCGTCGTCGTGAAAATATGAATGGCCTTCACCACGCCGCTCACGCCGCCGCCATCAACGTAGTCGTCGATTTTGAACGGGCGGAAAATAATAATCATCACACCCGCCGCGAAATTGGAAAGCGAACCCTGCAAAGCCAAGCCGACAGCCAAGCCGGCGGCGCCCAGCACGGCGATAAACGAAGTGGTCTGCACACCGAGCTGCCCCAGCGCGGCCAGCACCACAAAAACCATCACGGCAGCATAAGCCATGTTTACCGTAAATGTCACCAGCACCGGATCAACCTTAGCCCTCAGCATCCCCTTTTCGAGACCGTTCTGAATCATCTTCGCGATCCAGCGCCCGACAAAAAAGATCAGAAGCGCCGCGATAATTTTGAATCCGAACGTCGTCAGTATCGTCTCCGCCTTCGCTATCCACTCCGGAGTATTGTTAAACATCTGCCGCATCCCGCCCATCGCACTCTGCACCGCATTCGTTTCCATATGCCCCTCCTTGTTTTCGCCGCAAGCATATTGCGGCGCCAGCGGTTTGTCTTGTCGAAATTACCGATAAAACATTCTGGAGTGCGGCGGCAAGCATAGCGCGACGCCGCTTTCCATCTTCTGTAGCTGGGGCCGGTGGCCCCGGCAACCGTGAGCCCGTCGGGCTCGCCATGTTCCGAGGCCACCGGCCTCGGCTACAGAATTCCAATCATTGGAAAAACATCTTTGCGCCGCTGATTGTACAAGGTGGAGCGGGCGCTCCGCGCACGCTTAACGCGCCCGGAGGTCGCGTTCCACCAACTTCCATCAAAAACTGCTGTCCAAAATCGAGGGGGGGGGTATATAAGACTCCATGATGCAAGAGCATTGGATTCAAACAAAGAGGTCTCGCCGATGAAAAATTTGATAAAGATTGCCCTGTTGCTGCTGTTGTCGCTTCCCGTCGCGGTGCATGCCGACTTGTTCTACTACACAACCAATCCCGACAACACCATCACCATTACTGGATACAGCCCTAGAATGGGTGGCTATGACCCGGAATTCTATACCAACATTACTATCCCCGATACAATCGATGGTTTACCGGTGACCTGCGTCTTCGGGCAAAATGTATTCAGTCAACTAGAGGTTCTAGAAAACGTCACGCTTCCAAACAGCGTCACCAACATCGGAGACTATGCATTTGAAAACTGTGTCAGCCTGACCAACGTAACGCTCGGCACAGGCATCACCAGTATCACGGACGGGACGTTCCGGAACTGCGCCAGTCTGACCGGCATCACGATTCCGGACGGCGGTACCAGCATAGGGTACGAAGCATTCAGCGGCTGTACCGGTCTGACCAGCGTCAGGATTCCGGACAGCGTTACCAGCATAGGGATCGGAGCATTCATGGGCTGTACCGGCCTGACCAATGCCATACTCGGTTCCGGTGTCGCTAACATCGGGAATGCTTCGTTCTACGCCTGCACCAGCCTGACCTCAGTCACGATCCCCAGCAGCGTTACGAGCATCGGGGACTCTGCGCTCGCTGGTTGCTCAGGCCTGAGTAACATCACAATCCCCAACAGCGTCACCAGCATTGGGACTGCTGTATTCGATGGTTGCGCCAACCTGATTAGCGTTACGATCGGCAATGGTGTCACCAATATCGAATTTGGGACGTTTTTTTACTGTTCAAGCCTGACTAATGTCACAATTGGAACCAATGTAACCCGTATTGGAAATTATGCGTTCTATTCCTGTGAAGGTCTGACCAGTGTCACGATCCCCAATAGCGTCGTCAGCATTGAACAATGGGCGTTCTATGGGTGCACGGGCCTAACCGGGATCACGATCCCTGATAGTGTCACTAGCATTGAAGACGCGTTTCCTTATTGTACGAACCTGACCAGCGTCACGTTTCCTAACAGCGTTACAAGTATCGCAGAGTACACATTTTATGGCTGCACCAGACTATCTAGTATCACGATCGGAAACGGTGTTACCAATATTGGGCTATGGGCTTTCTCTGGATGCCCCTATATGGCCGTTACGATCAGCGACGGTGCTAGCAACATTGTCTCTGACTTATTTACGCATCTCACCAATATGGTCCAAATCACCATTCCTGACGGTGTCACAAGTATTGGGGAACAGGCGTTTGATACCTGCTCCAGCCTGGCCGGTATCACAATCCCCAGCAGCGTCACCAACATCGGGCGCATGGCGTTCATCTCCTGTACTAGCCTGACCAACGTAAAGATTGGTAACAACGTCACGAGCATTGGCGAAGGGGTGTTTGGTGGTTGTTCCAGCCTGACCAGTGTCATGATTCCTGATAGCGTCGCCTATATCAGGAACGATGCGTTCGCATACTGTACCAGCCTGACCAAAATAATGATCCCCAGCAGCGTTGCCAGTATCGAAGGTTGGGCGTTCTGGAACTGCACCAGCTTGAAGGATGTCTATTTTCAAGGAAACGCGCCTGATCTGGATGGTATTGATGTGTTTCTCAACACCAGTGCGACCGTCTATTATCTCCAAGGAACGACAGGGTGGCCGACGGTTCCCAATCTCTGGGCCGGTCGTCCGACAGCTCTATGGAATCCAACGATTCAGGCCAGCGGCGAAAATCTTGGCGTACAGACCAACGGCTTCTCCTTCAATATTACCGGCATTGCTGATCGTGTCGTCGTCGTGGAAGCCTGCACGAATCTGGCTGAAGGCATCTGGGTTCCCGTTGCGACCAATACACTGACCAGCGGCCCAGTTCAATTCAGCGACCCGGCCTTCACCAATTATCCCAGCCGCTATTACCGAGTCTCCATGCCGCAATAATAATTTCTCCTGTAGGCGCGGACGGTGACCGCGCAATTGCCGCGCCCAACGGACGCGGCCACAGAATTCCAAGCATTGGAAAATTCATCTCGCGCAAAGTCGCCAGGGCGCAAGAGCGGGGTGGAAATCTGCGGTAGCAACGTCTTCTGTGGGTGAGCCCGATGGGCTTGCCATTCCGAGGCCACCGGCCTCGGCTACAGAATTCCAATCATTGGAACAACCTCTTCGCGCCTCTGCGCCTTGGCGAGAAACTCTCTTCTACAGCAATCCGGCGGCGCGATGCTTGGCAGCGATGGTGTCGGCCAGTGCGTCGAGTTCGGCAAGAGCCTCGGCTTTCGGGTGACCTTTAGCGATGACCGCTCCAACCACTTCCACTTTCCATGACGGCAGGAGTTCCGCCGCGTTTTTGAGCGGATTGGGACTCCAGCCGTACGAGCCGATGACCGCCGCGAATTTTGCTTTGGGTTTCAGGCGGTCGAGCAGAAACGCGGTGTTGACTGCGACCGGATGCAAGGCGGCCATGATGACGGACGAGCCGAGAACAATGGTCGCGGCATCCGTCAGGAAACCAGCCAGCTCATTCAGAGGAACGGTGACGAGATCCTTCAGCGCCACCTTTACGCCGCGTTTTTCGAGCGCGGCCTGAAGATGTTCGGCCATGAGCTTGGTGCTGCCGTGCGTCGAAACATAGGCGATCAGCGCCAGATTTTCAGGTTCGCCGCGCATCCATTTTTCGTAGAGATCGAGAATGATCTGCGGCTTGTCGTAGACTGAGCCGTGACTTGGGCAGATGGTTTCAATGTCCAGCGCCTTGATGCGGTCGAGGTGCTTTGCTGTCATCTTGGAATAGAGCATCATGATCTGGACGTAATACTCTTTGGCGCCTTTATAGACGGCGGGATTGTCGCCCGCGAAGATGTTGGTGAAGGAGTGGTGCGAGCCGAGGAAGTCGCACGGGAAAAGCACTTTGTCTTCCGGGATGTAGGTGATTGCGGTTTCCGGCCAGTGCACCCACGGACAAAACATAAAGCGGATGGTTTTGTTGCCGAGCGAAACTTCTCCGCCGTCCGCAACCACCTGAATCCGGTCATCCGGAATCGTCATCAAATCCTGCAGCATCTCCTTATTCTTCTGCAGACAAATCAGCGTTGCTTCCGGAAATTTTTCCAGCAGTACGGGAATAGAGCCGGAATGATCCTGCTCAGCGTGATGCGACACGATGTAGTCGATTTTCTTCACACCTTCGAGATTCGCCAACAGAACCTCCAGAAATTCCGGCTCAACGGTATCGATCAGCGCGGTTTTTTCCGAACCTTGGACAAGATAGGCGTTGTAGGTGGTGCCCTGCGAAAGCGGCAGCAACCCATCAAACACCTTACGATCCGGATCCTTCGCGCCGACCCAGAAAATATCCTTCTTAATCGCAATCTTGCTCATTAAAGCTCCTTCGTTGAAATTGGAGCTCTAGTTTCCACAGAGAACGCGTTTTTTACAATCCCGGAATGCGGCCAGTTGCCGTAATCCCGTATAAACTTCGCGGAATTTTCCGACGTATAAAACCGGAACAAAAGCTTTTCCCGCCCGCCGGAAGCAGTATAGTTCCGCCTTTGCTGGGGGTGCCCCGACGGGCTGAGAAACCACCCTTTGAACCTGCGCGGATAATGCCGCGAAGGGAAGCGAACGGTTCCTTTACCGCTCTCTTCCCGGCTTTAGTAAGGAAAAGAGCGATGAAACAGACTTCAGACTACGGACCGTTTTTCCCGCACTCGCGGAAAGTTTATGTCAACGGCACGCAACCCGGCGTCCGGGTTCCCTTCCGCGAAATCGAACTGGCGCACACCATCAATCCCGACGGTACTGAAAACCGTAACGCCCCGATTCGCGTCTACGACACCGCCGGGCCGAATATGGAAGGTCCCCTGCCCGCTCTACGCGCGCCGTGGATCGCCGGACGTAAACACGCCACCCAGCTTGAACTGGCCCGCGCCGAAACCGTTACACCCGAAATGGAATTCGTTGCCATCCGCGAACACGTCGCGCCAGAGCTTGTGCGCGACGAAATCGCCGCGGGCCGCGCCATCATTCCCGTCAACCGCTGTCATCCCGAAAGCGAGCCGATGATTATCGGACGGAAATTCCGCACCAAAATCAACGCCAACATCGGCAACTCCGCGCTCGGCTCATCCATTCCGGAAGAGCTCGAAAAGATGCGCTGGTCGATTCTCTGGGGCGCGGACACCGTCATGGATCTTTCCACCGGCAAAGACATTCACGAAACACGCGAAGCGATCCTGCGCCACTGCCCGACGCCGATCGGCACCGTGCCGCTTTATCAGGCGCTCCAGAAAGTCGGCGGCGACGTCAACGCCCTCACTTGGGAAGTCTACCGCGACACGCTGATCGAGCAGGCCGAACAAGGCGTCGACTATTTCACCATCCACGCCGGCGTTCTGAAAAAACACGTTCCGCTCGCCGCGAAACGCCTCATCGGTATCGTCAGCCGCGGCGGCTCAATCATGGCGCAGTGGATGCAGAATAAAGGCAAAGAGAGCTTCCTCTACACCCACTTCGAAGATATCTGCAAAATCCTGCAGAAATACGACATCGCCTTCTCACTCGGCGACGGACTCCGCCCTGGCTGCCTCGCCGACGCCAACGATGCCGCCCAGTTCGGCGAACTCAAAACGCTCGGCGAACTGACAAAAATTGCGTGGAAGCACGGCTGTCAGGTGATGATCGAAGGTCCCGGCCACGTTCCGATGCACCTCATTAAAGAAAACATGGAACGCCAGCTGGCCGACTGCTACGAAGCACCGTTCTACACACTCGGCCCGCTGGTCACCGACCTCGCCGCCGGCTACGACCACCTCAACAGCGCCATCGGCGGCGCGATGATCGGCTGGTACGGCTGCGCCATGCTCTGCTACGTCACGCCGAAAGAACATCTCGGCCTGCCGAATAAAGAAGACGTCCGCGAAGGGGTCGTCGCCCACAAAATCGCCGCGCATGCCGCCGACCTCGCCAAGGGAATTCCCAACGCGCAGGATCGCGACAACGCCATTAGCAAAGCCCGCTTTGAATTCCGCTGGGAAGATCAGTTCAACCTCTGCTTCGACCCGGAACGCGCCCGCCGCTTCCGCGAGCAGTCCATGCCGCCGGGCGAAAAATTCGACGTCAAACAACGCTACTGCTCCATGTGCGGCGAGAAGTTTTGTTCGATGAGAATTAATCATGACATCAGGAAAGAACCCTGAAATTGGAAACCTGAAACTGGAAACCTGAAAATTGAATTTCCCCCTTCAGGTTTCATCCTTCATCTTTCAGCCTTCTGGAATCCGTTGCTCTTTCCCGGATGCAATTCTTTCCTGCGGCCTACGCTTTCAACCACTGAAAAAATCGAGTAAACCTTTCCCGTCTTTGGACGGATGGAGATATTCGACGACTCAACTTGATTGAGTAAACGAGAAACCCAGTATGAATTTAAGCCAGTACGTTGATACCGTAAACAAGCGTTACAAATCGGGGATTTCCCGTGAACACGCCTATCGCCGAGACTTGGAAGAATTGATCCGCGAACTGGTTCCCGGCGTTGAAATCACCAATGAACCCTCCAACGTCACCGACTGCGGAAACCCCGACTATGTCATTACCAAAGGAAAAATCCCAGTTGGCTACATCGAAGCGAAGGATGTTGGTAAAGACCTGAACCACAAAAACTATAAAGAGCAATTTGCGCGCTACCGCAAAGCACTGGATAACCTGATCATCACCGACTACACATGGTTTCAGTTTTTCCAGAACGGCGAACTGGTTCATGAGATTCGTATTGCTGAAATCACTGGCGATACCATCCGTCCGCTGCCGGAAAACTTTGAACAGTTCACCAACCTGACCCGCGACTTTTGCACCTTCATCGGCCAGACGATCAAATCGCCAAAGAAATTGGCCGAAATGATGGCAGGCAAAGCCAAACTGTTGCAGAACATTCTGGAACAGGCCGTTACTTCTGACGAAACGACACAGGCCAACAGCTCATTGCAGGATCAATACAACTCCTTCAAAAACATCCTCATCCACGATCTGGAACCCAAAGCCTTCGCCGACATCTACGCCCAGACGCTGGCCTACGGCATGTTCGCCGCCCGCCTGCACGACACCTGTCTGGACGACTTCAGCCGTCAGGAAGCTGCCGAACTGATTCCGAAAACCAATCCCTTCCTGCGCAAACTATTCGGTTACATCGCCGGGCCGGACATTGACGACCGCATCCGGCCCACCGTGGACAACCTTGCCGAAGTCTTCCGCGCCACCAATGTCGAAGCCCTGCTCAAAAACTTCGGCAAGAGCACGAAAACCAGTGACCCGATCATCCACTTTTACGAAACCTTCCTGTCGGAGTATGACCCGAAACTCCGCAAAGCGCGCGGCGTCTGGTACACACCGGAACCCGTTGTCAGTTTCATTGTCCGCGCAGTGGATGAACTGCTCAAAACGGAATTTGGACTCAAAGACGGACTGGCCGACACTTCGAAGACCAAAATCAAGGTTGTGGCACAAGGCACCGCTGTTGCCAAAGGCAAAGACAAGGGCAAAGCGATCATCGAAGAAAGAGAAGTCCACAAAGTACAGATTCTCGACCCCGCCGCCGGAACCGGAACCTTCCTCGCTGAAGTCGTCAAATTCATCTACAACGGCAAATTCCAAGCTATGCAAGGCGCATGGAGCGGCTATGTCGAAGAGCATCTTATTCCGCGCCTCAACGGATTCGAGCTGCTCATGGCCTCTTACGCTATGGCGCACCTCAAACTCGACATGCTTCTCACCGAAACCGGCTACCAGCCGAAGAAAGAACAGCGCTTCAACGTCTATCTAACCAACTCGCTCGAAGAACATCATCCGGACACCGGAACACTCTTCGCCAACTGGCTCAGCACCGAGGCCAATGAGGCCAACCACATCAAACGCGATACGCCCGTCATGGTCGTCCTCGGCAATCCGCCGTACTCCGGTGAAAGTGCCAATAAAGGCAAATGGATCATGAAGCTGATGGAGGACTACAAAAAAGAACCCGGCGGCAAGGAAAAGCTGAAAGAGAAAAACTCTAAATGGATTAACGACGACTACGTAAAATTCATCCGATACGGACAGCACTTCATCGAAAAGAACGGCGAGGGAATTCTGGCCTTTATCAATCCGCACGGTTTTCTCGACAACCCGACCTTTCGCGGCATGCGTTGGAACCTGCTGAAAACCTACAACAAGATCTACACGCTCGACCTGCACGGCAACACCAAGAAAAAAGAGACCTGCCCCGACGGTTCTCCGGACGTAAATGTTTTCGATATTGAACAGGGCGTCTCCATCAACCTGTTCGTCAAAACAGGCAAAAAGAAACCCGGCGAACTCGGAACCGTTTACCACTGCGACCTCTACGGTGGTCGCCAGCCAAAATATGATTTTTTGGTCGATCATTCGCTCAAGACGGTTGGATATACAGAACTTCCAAACAATGCGCCGCATTACCTAATGGTTCAAAAAGATTACGTGACCGCAACCCCCTATAACAATGGGTTTTCTCTGAATACCCTGTTTCCTCTAAACGGAACAGGCATCGTTAGCAAGCGCGACTCGCTGGCCTTCCATGACACAAAAAACGGCATAAAAAACGTGATCACAACTATCCACAACTCCAGTTGTGAAGAAATAAAAAACACTTACTCCGAAACCAGTTGGGAAAGCCGCGACGGGAAGGTTGAATTCGTCAAGAAAAACGTCATGACTTTTGGAGTAAAAGATGAATTGTTCGTAAAATGCGAATATCGACCTTTTGACTCTAGGTGGACTTATTACACGGGCGAATCCAAGGGGTTTATTGGATGGCCCGTGAAACAAATAATGGAGCACTTCCTCAATGGAAAAAACTTTGGATTAAGTACAACCAGAGGAACAGAGGTTGACTCCGGGTGGAAGCATATCTTCTGCGTTAATAACATAATGCAACACCACACAGTGAGCCTCAAAGAAGTGAACTACCTTCTGCCTCTTTACCTCTACCCAGACGGTGGGCAACTAGACTTAGGCGAACCCCGAACCCGTATTCCGAATCTTGATCTGAAAATTGTCGCGCAAATTGCCGAAGGTCTCGGTCTGGAATTCACCGATGAGAAAGAAGAGCGGGACGGCACATTTGCGCCGATCGATCTGCTCGACTACATCTACGCGGTTTTACATTCCCCAACATACCGCGAGAAATACAAAGAATTCCTCAAGATAGACTTCCCGTGCGTTCCGTATCCGACCGATGTGGATAAATTCTGGCAGCTCGTACAGTTCGGCGGCGAACTCCGGCAGATTCACCTGCTCGAATCACCAGTTGTCGAACAGTTCATTACCCGCTATCCGGTTGACGGCGACAACACCATTACCCGCTCAATGACTGCCAAATCCATCGGCTACGAGCCGGTCAGCAAGGAGTCCGGGCGCGTCTGGATTAACGACACGCAGTATTTCGAAAACGTCCCGCTCATCGCATGGGAGTCTTACATCGGCGGCTACCAGCCCGCCCAAAAATGGCTGAAAGACCGCAACGGAAGCACTCTCAGCTTCGACGACATTCTCCACTACCAGAAAGTCATCGTCGCCCTCACCGAAACCAACCGCCTCATGAAGCAAATCGACCAAATCGGGATGGAGTAATCGAAATGGACAAATATTTCCGAGCAAAGCGCAACGATTTGATCAAGGAGTCGTTCCGCGACACAGCAGATCACGACTATATTGCCGCCCGCGCTTGTGCCCGCTTGGAACTGCTAGATCAGTTTTTATGGTCGGCGTTACATGCACTGGAAAAATATCTAAAAGCCATCATTCTCTTTCATGATGGCAAGGCGGATAAGGGACACGACCTCGTTAAAGCGGTCAATAAAATCAGATCACTCAAATGCCATCCGTTCGAAATAGATCCCGCAACAGAAGAGTTTTTTGAGTATCTAACCCGATACGGACAGGATCGGTATTCCATACGCCCGCGCGGAACTTTGGGCGATGAGCTGCTCAAGCTAGATGATGCGGTCTGGTCCGTCCGGAGATTCTGCCAGGATTTACACTGGCTGGAGCAACAAAACCCGAAGCAATACAGCGCGTACATTGCTGACCTGACTGCCTCGGACCGCAAACAAAACGCAGTCAAATTCCGCCTGCTCCATAAAGGCTATCTGGAAGAGGTGCTTGATACGGATAAGCACCCCGCACAGCGCGAACAACTGGTGTGGAAAAACTTTCGATACGGAGGCCGAAAAAAGAATCTCATCAAAAATTTCAAGCGATCAATAACTAGAAAAATCCCTGCTCTTTACCGATCTCCGGAGTTGTACCCGTGGGCCAAAGATCACGTTTATCTATCGAAAGAAGAAAAGCACTCAATTGAAGAACACATAAAAAACGATGGCCGGAAAACTTGCGGAACGATTAAGTAAAAAATCAAATAACCCCTCTGCGCCTCTGCGGGGAATCTAAAACGGGTCAGCCAATGAATTTTAAAAACGGGTCAGCCGATGACCGTCCGAAGGACAGAGCCTGTTCCTCCGGGACAGGAGCGAAGCGGCAATTTTAGAATTTCACATATCGCCAAGTTTTTAGTCCAAACTCTAAGGCGGCATGTTTGGCTAATCTTTTATCTCTGAACACCGAGACCTTTTTCAAGTCGAGATTCACTTTGGCCCTACTCACCCAACCTCAACTTTTCTCTGTTTCAAGAGAAGCCCAATACCATCTCTGATTAACTATGACCGCCAGCTCATCGCTCATCCGTTTCGAACTGCGAATGTTCAACTCAACACCGCGTTGGCATCTTCATTACAACCGAGTGCTCTTCCGTTTTCCAATGGTTGGAAAATTTTTCCACCCGCCCAGCGGCGCAACCGGTACAGCGTGGCAAATGCAAACGCCGGCGGCGAGCCTCCCTGTCCCAGCACCACCTCGCCTCCGCGGCGCACATTGTCCATCATCCACGCAGGCAGCGATAAATGATACGGATTGCGCGCGACCTCGCCGGCGTGCAGCGCGAGCGCAGCGATCAGATCTGCCAGCATCTGTGTATCGGCCTCCACCATCAGATTCGGGTTTTTCATCGGGTGCCAGTATTCCGTTTCAAACACAAGGCACGAGAACGCAGCCGGCATTGCCGATAGAGCATTCATGACCAGATGATGAGTAGACTCATGACGGGAATTCCAGTCGTCGGCATGCGGAACAAAGATCGCGACCGGCTGTAAAGCGGTCAGCAGCTCCACAATATTTTCTTTTTCCAGGTTTTGGAAACCGCGCTGCGGCCGGCATCCGGTTTCTTCCAATGCCTGGAACCCGAGATAATCGCAGGCGGCCTTCAATTCTTCGGCCCGCTCAGCCCGACGCAATGGATTGCTGCCGAAGGTAACCGGTACGTTGATCACCTGCGCACCGGCTTCGCGCATCAGGCGCAGCGGAAGCAAGCCGGTGATGATTTCATCATCGGGGTGCGGCGAAAACAGAAGAACTTTCCGTTCCGACTCAACTACCGGTTTTTTCTGAGGCGACGGCGCCGCCTGCACCGACTGCAGTGCATTGCGGAAAGCCTCAACAAAATCGATATAGGGGTTTTTCATATCTATATTCCAAGGTCTGGAAGACTGGCGGCGGCGACCGCCTGTCCATGGCGTTTCATCTGTTCATCGGGCATGGTGATGCGAAGTTTTTTTCCAAGATCTGGAAATTCGGTGTTCAGCACGGCTTCGGCCTTCTCAATTATTAAGCTGCCGCCGGCGCCACTGGTCACGCGGCCGAGCAGAAGGATGTTGCGCAGTTCGTAAAAGTCTGCCCAGTGGGCAAGAGCATAGCCGAAGCAGGTCCCGATGGTGGAATATATTTTTGCGGCGCGCTCATCACCGGCAGCCATCCGCTCCTGCACCTGAACAAGCTGTTCGGCGAACGGCATTTCAGAAGGAAAGTTAAACCCGGCCGCGGGGGCCAGACGGGCGGCCGCCTGCTGGGAAAAATACTGGACGCCGCAACCGCGGTCGCCCGACCATTCATCCGCCGGCGCATCGGCGCGCAGATCCACCGGCGCAAAGGCGAGCTCGTTGAGCCACGGAGTGAGTCCGCCTCCGGGCGTTACATATCCTGCGGCCAGACTTGTGCCCATGGAAATGCCAAGCACCGGACTGTCGTTGAGCGACATGGAACCGGCCAGCGCTGTCACTTCGCCGTCGTTGACCACTTCAAACGGCACATTATTCCACGCTTCTTTGATCCGGAAAAACATCCGCCGGACCTGTGAGTCAAAGTCGGAGGGAGCGACCCCGCGGAACAGCGAGGCAACGCGAACTTCGTTGTTTACATAGATGCCCGCCGCACTTCCACCGATGGCATCCACCTGAGGCAGATACGCAGCCGCACGCTTTAAGGAATCCATGATACCTGCATAATGATATTCCGGATTGCTTTCAAAATACGGGTCCCAGCGGATTTCTTCAGAAAATATAACTTTGCCGTCAATAACCGCCGCACATTTTCGATCCGATCCGCCCAGATCAAACCCAATGCGGCAGCCGTTTAAATGCCGGCCAAGCGAAACCGCATTTTCAGAGGGTTGCGGGAGGTTTTCCGGAGAACAGGCGCTGATACTCAGCGGGTTTGAATAAACCCTTCCCCCGAAAAACTCTGCGTCGAAACTGCGGGATCCTGAAGGGGAATAGATTTCAGCAATCTCAGATGTCAGCTCATCACACCCGGCAATCTGGATCGTTTCCGCTCCGCGCTGCCAGAGCAGAAACTTCAGTGTGCGTTCAAGATACCGGAAATTCAGCGGCCGGTTTTCAGGTGTATTCCGAAGAATCCGGGTTTCATAACGGGAACCTCCCCCTGGATAAAGCAGCACAAGCGTAACCGGACAATCGGCACGTTTTTGAAATTCACGGTTCCATAACGCAAACGGAACAAACGATACATCCAGCTCCGGTTTAACTGTGGGTTTTATCTTCATGACCTAATGCTGTGTAAACTTATGAATTGAAAATCGATTTCTTGCTTTCCTCAAGTCCACCGGGTCTGTTGCGCTTCAACCAAATGTCCGCGAAACGCTCCTTGATCGCCATTCTCACCGCTTGCAGCGGGTCAAGGGAGGCGTTGTCCCTGATTCGACGTGCACGTTCAAGCGCGTAGCGGGCCATGTCGTGCGCCAGCAGCAGTTCCTCGCGACAGCGCAACCCTTCGCCCGTTTGCGGGGCGGCCTTCCCGATGTGTTCCCGCGCCACATCGAGGCATTGCCGCCCGGCCTCCAGCTTCCGGTCCGTCAGCAACGGCTGATAGGACGCGAGTTCCTCCGGCGGCAGGTGCGAACCGAGGAACAGGAAACTGCGGTTCGGAATGGAGATGCCCATGGCTTCATCCAATCCCCCAAGCGCGACAGAGGCCTTGCCCATATGCCTCGAGGAGTCTTTGAAGAGCAAGATGTCGAGGCTGTCCGCCAAAGCCGGCTCATCGGCGCGGGGATTCCATGAGGCATTCGCGGCGAGCAGCAAACCCGGCAAGGCGGTCGCCCACGTCTGGGGATGACCGTTGTCGCCCCAATGCGTATGCAGGAACCCCCTGGCTCCGTGGCGCACAGCGGCCTGGGAGGCGGCGCGGATGTTGGCGCGCGCCGTGTGCAAACGCCCGGTAAAACTGTTCCAGGTGGAATCTCCTGGCGCAAGATAGAACGGCTTACCCGTCGCCGCTATCAGCGCGCATTGTTCGTCGAATGGGTGGTTGGCCTCGTATCCCCAGATTACCGGGCGGGCGTTGTCCGGGGCTAGAGGAACCAGTTCTGGCGAATGCAGCAGGCCATCCGCCCAGTAAAGCGCCTCGCGCCCATGCGCGGTGGCAAGCGCCACGAGTTTCGACAAATGATTGAGGTAGAGCCGGCCCTTTCCCATGGTTTCCGCCAGGGGCCGGCTCCAGCCCGTCCCCAGTTCCCAAGGCTCGTCGCCACCGATGTTGAACTTGCGGCTCGTGAAGTTGGGCAGTAGCTCGTCAAACAATCCGCCGATAAAGTCTAGCGATTCCTGGTCGGGCCGGAGCGTCGTGCCCCAGGGGCGGCGCTTGCCGTCAACCGGATGCACAAAGCCGTCCGGACACTCGGCAAGATGCCGGTAGTCTTTGTGGCGCAGCCATCGCTCCATATGTCCGAAACTGTTTTGGTTGGGAACGAGTTCAATGTGGAGTTCGCGGCAATGGGCATCCAATGCGCGGAGTTCCTGAGCCGTCATCGGGGAAGCGTCTTTCCAGACGGTTTCATGGTCTGCATAGGCGAACGTATGCTCCGTGTAGAGCTGAAACTGGTTCAGCTTCAGGGAAGCCATGAGGCTGGCCATGTCCATCAGCGACTCAAGCGTCGGAACCTTGCAGCGACTGATATCCAGCATAAAGCCGCGCTCAGGCAAGGCCGGCGCGTCCTCAATTTCCAAACAGGGCATCCGTTCGCCGCACTGGCCGGCAATCTGTGCGAGTGTCTGACGCGCGTAGAATAAGCCCGCCGGCCCGCCATGCGCGATGTGCACGCCATCGGGTGAAATGGATAAATGGTAAGCCTCGGCGCCCAGCATCGCATCAAACGCGACGGAGGGTGCCTGCTCCGGATGGATGCAAGCGCCCTCCTTAAGCCGGACAGACTTAGGCTCGGGTACTAGAGTACGTAGCGGTTGAAATGCCGCATCTTGATCTTGTAGGACGGGCTTCTCTGTACTCAGAGAGCCTGTGCCGATCACACGCTCCCGAATACGGGAAGCGTGTCCTACAATCGAGTCAGGCGGTGTTTCATTCGTAAAGTGATTTTGAATCATTTTCATTCCGTTTAAAAGCGCTGCCAACGGCATAGGTAACCGATGCGCCGATCGCTATTACCCATGTCCAAGCGAGGGAAATCCACCCCAGTTTAATGGCGGCAAGGCTTATAGCCGCCACCAACAGTCCCAACCCGATCGCCAGCATATTTCCGGTATCATTGCCGCGCCTGCCTCTTAGACCCAGCAGGAATACTCCGAGCAGGACGCCGTACGTGACGCTGGTAACCTGAAATGCGAGCCATAGGAACGTCTTACTATCGCGAAACAGCCATGCGATCAGCGCGAGCGCAATGGCAAAAACGTAAATAAGCACGCGGGAAATCATCAGATGGTTGAGCCTCTTCCCCTCCCTGCCCGTCAAGGGTTCGATCAAATCCCGTAAGACCGAGGAACCCAGGGCGGCCACCGCGGAATCAAAACTGGACATTGCCGCGGCCAGTACGCCGGCAACCAGCAGCCCGCGCAATCCCGCCGGAGCGATGGCGCAAATAAACCGCGGAAATGCCTCGTCATTGCTTGAGAGATTCGTGAGCGCGGCGCCCATCGGCGTGCCGCTGATCCCGTAGAGCCCGACCCCCACCAGCAGGAAAAGCGCGGCAATCGGGATGGCAACGAACCCGCTGAGGGCCATACTGCGCCGTGCGCCAGCCGCGTTTCTGGCGCTGAGCAGGCGTTGCGTGAGATCCTGATCCGTTCCCATCGCAGCCGTTGTGCTGATAAAACCGAACAAGACCGCCATCAGCAGCGTTTTTGAGTCGCTGAGCCACGCGCCGATTCCCTCTCCGTCGGGTACGAGCCGGAATATTTCAAAACGACCGCCCTCCATGCCCGCTGATACAAAGGAGTGCCACCCCATCACCTGCACGATGTAGCAAAGCGCGGCGACCCCGGCCCCTGTAAACACGATCGCCTGCACACAATCTGTCCAGATCACCGCCTTGATGCCGCCGTACCCTATGTATATAACGGTAAAGAGGGTGAACGTGATAATGACCCAATGCAGAGGCATCCCGAAAATAACGCTGAGTCCCTTTGCCGCGATAAGCATTCTGACACCTGATGCCATCAGCCGGGTGACAAGGAACAGCAGGGAGCCCGCGTACTGGCTGCGCCGCCCGAAGCGCTTGCCGAGAAACTCGTAGATGCTCATGCAGCCTGCATTGTAAAAGACTCCAATGAACACGGCGGCGACGAAAAACCGCGCCAGGATGGAACCGATGCCGAATTGCAGATACGTCATGTTTTCGCCAAAGCCAATGCCCGGTACCGCGAGAAAGGTGGCCGCGCTGATTTCGGTGGCGATCAGCGACGCGAGCACCGCAGGCCATGGAACGTTTCGCCCCCCGACAAGAAAATCCGCCTCATTCTCCTCCCGGCTGCCGGCATAGAAGCCTACGAAAAGAACCGTAATCAAATACGCGGCCGCAATCAGCCAGTCAACAAGAGCCATTGTGTCATTCCCCCAGCCGGATTCTCTCCAGCGTTTTCAATACAATCGGTTCGGTAGGCTGCAACGACGCCTGTGCCTTAAACAGCGCGTGCGCCACCACTGCGTAATCCGGCCTGCGTCCGCAACGCCTGTAATGGAGTTCGCGCACATAGCGAATGGCCCGGTCGATCAGCTTGTTGTTGCTCGGCTTCACCCAGGTCATGAGGTTCCCCTCGTAACGTCCAAGACGGCCCATCATCAGCGTGGAATGCGCATTGAGCAGCACCTTCAGGCAGAGGTTGCGCTGAATCACATCGGCAGGCATCCGTATCGCAGCCACAATATCATCAAGGACGAAGCGGACGTTGCTGCTGTCGTCCTCAATCGAAAACAGATGCGCGGAAGCGCCCCATCGCGCCTCGCGGTGTGCACGGGCGCGGCTCGAAATATCGTATCCCAGCAGCCAATCCTTACCGGTTATGCTGCGCGTTTCCGGCCATTCGAGCGTGCGCGGCCCTCGCCCGAGGATGGCATTCCAGGCATCGGCACTGTCCAGTGACCCGGCAAGCATCAGGTAGCAAAGCGATTTTGGCAGGCTGGCGTCTTGCAGGTTCTCAAATGCAGCAAGGCTGAATGTCGGGGCGCGCTCGGTAGTGTCGGTGAGCACCGTCAGTCCATACTCGCGGGTGGAGTAAAGCACATGGCCCCCGTTCTGGTAAATGGCGCTCTCGGCCTCCGTCAGCGGCGCCAACTCTGCATAATTCAGTCGCTCGATCGCCGTCATTAGGCGCTTCAGTTCCTCCCCGATCATGCCGGGACGGTCACGATGCCGGATAGCAATCAACAGAGCCGCCAACTGGACGGTGGTGGCCTGCATGCGTGTGCTGCCCGCGAGCGCCATCGGCCCCACAGTCAGATTCAGCTTTCGAATGCGCGGGTCATCCAGCGTTTCACGCGAGCGGGTGGCGACACGCCGGAGCACGGCGTCGGGGTTGCAATAACAGAACCACGGCGCGCAGGCCGAAAGCGGAATCGAAGCCCGGACCGCGCCGATGACAAACGGCGTCTCCCCGCCCTCCGTCACGCCCACGATCATGTCGCCATCCCGGTAGCCCAGCTCTGTTAACTGTCGCGCTCCATATTCGGGGTGATCCTCAAAGCCCTCAATCGAACGGATCAGCGCAACATCACCGCCCGCCATGAATCCAATTACGGATTCCCGCAACTCCGGCGGCAGCACGCCGCTCCGGCACAGCATTTCCACGGTAAGGGCAAGCCGTCCCGTGGCGCCGCATCCCGCAATAAACAGACGTCCTCCGGAGGCAAAGGTATCCGCAATGCACTGCGCAAGCTCCGCAATCCCCTCCACCTCATCACACAAGCGCGACAGCGCCGCGAGATCCACCTCACGCAACCGGTTGAACGCGGCGTGCAAATCCTCCCGCGAAAGGCGGGAGAGATCCGCCGTCAGGGGATGGGGTTGCTCGGTGGGCAGGTCTCCTAGACTAAATTCGCCGGCCACCTTCAGGAATTTTTCCGCTTGGTCAATAGCATTCAGCATAGGCTCTCGAATACCACAGCTCTCTCATTCTTGTCGAGCATCCCCCTGACTGGGCCCCATATGCGAGTCCGGTTTTAGAGTTTCTCACAAATCACCGTGCTTATACCTCTCTGGTCCCGTTCGGCCAATCATATTGACGGGAGTCGTTACCGTAGCGCCTTCCCAAGATAAGACATCAGGCGAGAAGGATGACCGCCGAAGGCAGAGGCCGTATTGCTGAAAGCAAAACGGCAGAGAGCGAAGCGAACGGCAAATATGAAGGATGACCTATGGAACAGGTAGTTTGTCTGAATTTCAGACTGTCATTCCACATTTGAGCATCGGGTTACAACTCAGGGTTACTACCCGATAATTTGAGTCGGAACGGCGGCAGACAGTCCAGCTTCGCAATGCATCGTAAATTCAAAATCCGCTTTCATCTTTCATAGTTCATCCTTCATAGTTCGCCCCATCGCTCCGGTAGCTCAGCTGGACAGAGCAACGGTTTCCTAAACCGTAGGTCGCGGGTTCGAATCCCGCCCGGGGTACCATGGTTCAGAATGATGAATGATGAACTATGAAAGATGAATAGAGCGGGATGAGAACCCGTGGGTTCGCGCCGAGGCCGCAGGCCGAGACAGGCTTCACGAATGTGAAGCAACGACCGAAGGGAGTGGCAATCCGCCCGGGGTACCATTCGACTCGTTCGCTTGACTCTCTCGCTCATGGCAGGCCATTCTTTCGAACAAGACGAATGGGGAGGGATGAGAACCAGCGGGTCACTCGTAACGTTCGGAAAGGGAAAATATGAAAATACAGGGATTGGCTGTAATACTGATAATTCTTATTTGCGCGGGCTGCACACAAATATCTCTAAAGAGACTCGACCAGGATATTCCGACCGTGCTGCTTGAAAAATACAAAGCAAGCACAGACGAATATGCTGACGCGGGAACTTGTTTTCTCTTTCCATTCTTATGGGGGAACGAACGCGTCGCAAAAACGGAAAGAGGTTTCCAAGCCTATCAACACAGAAATCTCGGACTCCTTCTGGCTGATAGGACTAAGTATGCGGACTTTGATAAACAGGGTCAGCTTATCCGGTATGGCTGCTCCGGCTCGCTTCTCACCCCGCTCATTTATAACAAGCAGAGCGAAAAAATAAGGATCTATAACGGGTTCAGGGAAGAATATACAAAGAAACTTTTACTCGGATGTCTGGGCACCCAGATGACGATAACGGGAGAAAGAATTTTAATCGTACTTTGGATTCCCTGCCCGATCCCGACAGACGAAAAATACCCCAATTAAGGATGAACCCTGACGAGGTGAATCCGAGCTTCCAGACTCTGGAAGCTCGGTGTTTTTTCACCTCCTGCCTTTACCGGCTTCCCGAACGTCGGCTGGGCGAAAACGATCCGCCTTTATGCGTCGGGCGCGGTGAACGGTGTTGTCCTCCGCCATGACTCGATCCGCGGGACGAAGGTCCGGATGAACGACGGTGTCCGCCGCCCTGCCGACCTTTCGGCTCGGGCCGTGCGTCAGCGCCGGTGGCCAGTCGCGCGGTTTCGGAATGATATTTGTGCGTCTTGTCCACGGGAACGGTTTTGCGGATCAGCTTTTCGATGTCGCGCAGAAAGTCGCGTTCGCGGGCGGAACAAAATGCAACGGCGTCGCCGTCCATTCCAGCGCGGGCAGTGCGGCCGATGCGGTGAACGTAGGTTTCCGGTTCTTCGGGCAGATCGTAATTCACGACGTGCGTGATGCCGTCCACATCGAGACCGCGCGCGGCGATGTCGGTGGCGACCATAGCGCGCAGTTTGCCGGTTTTAAAATTATGCAGCGCCGTTGTGCGGGCGTTCTGCGATTTATTACCGTGAATAGCGGCGGCGGTGATGCCCGCTGAAACGAGCTGACGGACCACTTTGTCCGCGCCGTGCTTGGTGCGGGTGAACACGATAACTTTGTCCATGTTGTGGTCGGTGATCAAATCGATCAGCAGTTCATCTTTGTTCTCTTTGTCGACAAACATCAGCTTCTGCGCAATGCGCTCAACCGTCGGCTGACCCGGATCAATGGTGATCTGAACGGGATCGTGCAGCAGTTCTTTGGCGAGGCTCGCAACCACCGGCGGCATCGTCGCCGAGAAAAAGAGCGAGTGACGTTTTTTCGGCAGTTTGGCGATCACCTTACGGACAGAAGGAATAAATCCCATGTCGAGCATGCGGTCGGCTTCGTCGAGAATGAACAGCTCGATCTGGTCGAGATGAATGTGGCCCTGCTGCATCAAGTCGAGCAGACGGCCCGGCGTGGCAACGACCACATCGAGACCACGGCGCATCGCCTGAACCTGCGGGTTTTGGCCGACGCCGCCGAAAATCACCGTATGGGTGACCTTCACGTGGCGTCCGTAGGTCTTGATGCTGTCGCCGATCTGGGCGGCCAGTTCGCGCGTCGGAGTGAGAATCAGCGCACGCGGTCTTCCGCCGGGCGCGGTTCGTTTTGTTTCGGTCATTTCCTGCAGGAGCGGCAGTGTGAACGCGGCGGTTTTGCCGGTTCCGGTCTGCGCGCAACCGAGCAGGTCGCGGCCTTCCAGCAGATGCGGAATCGCCTGCTGCTGAATGGGTGTGGGAATGGTGTAGCCTTCTTCGGCCACAGCGCGTTGCAGCGGCTCAATTAGAGCCGCGAATACATTTTGTGATTTCATGAACCTTCTTTTCCGTCCGGAATATATTAAAAACTCTCTGCCTGCCGGACGTGTAGGGAAAGAAGATGCCGCGTCGATCGCGGCGTACGGTTCGTGAAGTCGAACCAATTGAGCGCAGGGTTGTAGGCTTATGCCGCCTCCGTGTCAACCTAAGTTTCCAAACATCGGAAATCCAGAGGCTGTTTTCCAAACATTGAACTTTTGTGTTCCATCGGGGCGGAAGGCAGGTAGAATGCCGCGCATGAGCTGGTATATTACTCTTTTGGTGTGCGGGTTATTTCTGGTCGGCGTGGAGATTTTTATCCCCGGCGGCGTGGTCGGTGCGGCCGGTGCGGCGGCGCTGATCGGCGCGGCGGTGATGGGTTTTATGATTTTCCCGCTGTGGCTCGGCTGGCTAAGTCTGTTCTTTATTCTTCTGCTGACCGCCATCGCAGCGTTTGTCTGGATGAAATATTTTCCGAAGAGCCCAATGGGCAAGGCGCTGTCGCTGACGCAGCACATCTCCAAAAAGGATCAGGATGATTCGACTTGGAAGCCCGGCATGAAGGGCACCGCGCTGAGCATTCTACGTCCTGCCGGCAAAGCGCTGATCGAAGGTCGCCACGCGGACGTGATCGCCGATGGAACTTGGATTGAACAAAATGCCGCCATCGAGGTCATTAAGGTGGCGGGCAACAGAATTTATGTACGGGAGATGAAAATTTGAAATTGGAGATTGGAAAATTCGGGATTTTGCTCGGTGCGCTACTGTTTACGCAACATGCCGGTGCGATTGAGTTAGTGCAGCGGGATCAATTTATCAGTAGCGAGGCGGAAACGCTGCGCGATGAGATGTGGATTTCGGCGCAGACGATCACCATCAGCGGCGACGCGCTTGATGATCTGTTCGCGGCGGGCGGGGTCCTCGACCTGCGCGGAAATTTTAAGAGCGATGTCTGGGCGGGCGGTGATCAGGTGATCGCGGCGGGCCGTTTCAGCGACCATGTGCGGCTGATTTCACGCACGACGCAGGTTTCCGGAACGCTCGGCGGTTCACTGACGGCGATGGGCACTACCGTTAAGATTGATCCGTCGGCAACAATTGCCAAAAACATGCTCTGCCTTGGCGAGAATGTGATCAGCGAAGGCTCGGTTGCCGGCAACGTCCGTATCGTGGCGCAAAAGGCGACGCTCGGCGGAAAAATTGCCGGCAACGTTTCCATCGCGGCGCAGGAGATTGTAATTCTGCCCGGCGCGGTGATTGGTGGCGACCTGAATTATACCGCACCTAAGGAACTGGTGCTCTCCCCTTCTGTTGCGCTCGGCGGAAAACTGGCTCGCACGTTTGAGGCTCCGCCGCCGAGGCAGTTTCTTAAACCTAATCTGCTCGGCCATTTCAGCTTTGCCTTTGCCGCCCTGTTGACGGGACTGGTTTTCAGTTCGATCTTTTCGCGATACACCGCCAACACCGTTCAGCTGCTACGCACTTCACGCGGGGCCTGCCTGCTCACCGGATTCGCCGCGCTGTTTCTTATTCCGATGTGCGCATTCCTGCTACTCTTCACCCTTGTCGGACTGCCGCTATGCATTCTGCTGATTCTCTTCTACCTCATTCTTCTCTATCTCAGTAAAATCGCGGTCGGCCTCTGGCTCGGCGCGTTGATTCTGCGCCGCAAGGAAATTTCAAAACGCAACAGGACGGGTGCTCTGGTCGTCGGACTGCTGATTATCTATGCCCTGACAGCCTTCACCGCCATCTCCTTTTTCGCCAACATCCTGATCGCGATATACGGCCTCGGCGCGCTACTTCTCGCTCTTTTTAGAAAACCGGTGCTGATCATTCAGTCACCGGATGATATTACGTAAACAACAACGGAGGAAACATCATGGGAACTATACTAGGCATCTTTTTACTGGTCGTCGTCTTTGTCTGCTCGGCGGTTATTCTGTCCGTGCTCGCGGTCTGGGTTCAAGCCTGGGGTTCGGGCGCGCCTATCAAACTGAGCAATCTGGTCGGTATGAAGCTCCTGCGCAAAGTGCCGGTCACGCTGATCGCCCGGGCGCGCATTCAAGCCATCAAAGCCGGAATTGATATCAGCAGCGATCTGCTCGAAGCGCATTATCTGGCGCGCGGCAACGTCGTCAACGTGGTGCAGGCGCTCATCGCCGCCGATAAAGCCAATATCGAGCTCGGCTTCCAGCAGGCCGCCGCCATCGACCTCGCAGGCCGTGACATTCTCGATGCCGTCACCACCAGCGTTAACCCGAAAGTGATCGACTGCCCGAATCCAAAACAAGGCACAACTTTCCTCGACGCTGTTGCCAAGGACGGTATCCGCCTGCTGATCAAAGCGCGTGTGACGGTTCGCACCAACCTGAACCAGCTCGTCGGCGGTGCCACCGAAGAAACCATTATCGCCCGCGTCGGACAAGGCATCGTCAGCGCCGTTGGTTCGATGGATTCCTATAAAAAGGTTCTCGAAAATCCTGATAACATCAGCCGCAAGGTGCTCGACAGCGGACTCGACGCGCAGACCGCGTTTGAAATCGTCTCGATTGATATCGCCGACGTCAGCGTCGCCGGAACCTCGAACACCGCCAACGTCGGTGCCATGCTCGAAACCGAACGCGCTGAGGCGGACAAAAAACTTCGTCAGGCGGAAGCCGAAGGTCGCCGCGCCATGGCGATTGCCACGGAACAGGAAATGCGCGCCCGCGTTCAGGAAATGCAGGCCAAGGTGATTGAAGCGCAGGCGCAGGTTCCGCTGGCCATCGCCCAGGCCTTTAAAGACGGCCATCTCGGCGTGATGGATTTCTACCGCATGCAGAACGTTATGGCCGACACCTCAATGCGCGAATCGCTCGCAGGCGGTGACGAACCGGCTCATAAGAAAGATTGAGCATGACCGACCTTGTCGTCAGAGCGGAAGGCGGAATTATCTGGCTGGTCGTCGGCGTGTTCTGGGTGATTGCCCAGATCGCCGGCGCGGCGGCCAAGAAAAACCAGCCGCGCCCGCCGCCTTCCGATACCGGTGAAGAGAGCAGGCAGACCGAAGATCCGATTGCCGAACTGCTGCGCAAAATGGCCGGGGTTCAGGAGTTCAGAGTCGAACCGCCGAAGTTTGTCGAAGAGCCGGCGGAGCCAGTTTTTACGCCGAAGCCGGCGCGACGCAATGAGGCAAGAACGAAGAATCCGTGGAAGCCCGACGATATCGCGGCTTTGCCGGACATTGAGCCGCTGCGCCGCGAAATCATGGGCCAGAAAGGGCCGCCTCCTGCCCCGGTAAAGATCCCGGAAATCGACATCCGCCCGAAGATGAGTGCTTTCCGCAGCAGCGTACAGACCATCCGGTTGCCGACGTTGAATCTAAGCTTCCAAGGTTCGGCAACTTCGATCCAAAATGCTCCGAACCTTGGAAAAATCCTGAGCCCGTCAGATAAAAGTTCTCTCCGCCGCGCGATGCTCAGTCACATCATTTTCTCGCCGCCCAAGGCGCTCAGCCGTACGTCTGAGTAGCGAAGGATTTTCAGGTTCTGGAGGGTTCGTAAAAAAAGCAGACGAACAGCTTGCCGAGGGTGCGGAATAGGTATACAAACTGCGCGCTAATTTGAGTCCTGAATGTCTGCTGCGGCAGTAAACGAAGCGGGGTAATTCTCATGATAACGTCCTACCGGATAGAATCAGCGCGGCTCGTGCCGAGCACTGTTGACGAAGCAAACGTGTTGCTCTGCTGCGAGCCGACCGATGCGGAAAAAGCATCCCTGCTGGCTCAGTTCGATCTGGATCCCTTCGATATGGAAGCGATTTATGACTCCGATGAGGTTCCTCGTGTCGAAAACACACCCGACAGCACCTTTATGATCTGGAAGCGCCCCGACAATGTTTCCCGCAGCGAAACCATCCAGTTCGAAGTCTCTTCACTCGGCATCGTGATTCAGCATAACAAAGTGGCTCTGATTATTCCCAAAGGCGACTTTTCCCTGACCGGACGTGAATTCAAGAAAATCGACTCTGTCTGGGACTGTGTTCTGCGGGTGCTGCTCCTTACCGTCCACCATTATCAAGGGCATCTGAAAGCCATCAAAATGATGTCTCAGGATTTGCAGGTTAAAATTGTCAGATCCATGGAGAATAAATATCTGCTCCAAATGTTCTCGCTCGGTGAAAGTTTGATTTATTACCACAACGCGCTGGAAGCCAACCTCGCCGTGCTGACTAAACTCCATGTCGCCGCCGACCGGCTGAAACTCACCGCCGATCAGATCGAGCTTTTCGACGATGTCATCATCGAAAATCAGCAGGCCAGTAAACAGGCCGGCATCTATTCCACAGTTCTGTCCGGTCTCATGGATGCCCGCGGAACTATCATCAACAATAATATGGGCGTCCTGCTGAAAAACCTCACTCTCATCAACGTTGTATTCCTTCCGCTCAATATCATCGCCAGCATGGGCGGAATGTCGGAATTCAGCATGATGACACAAGGCATCGACTGGCGCATTTCCTACGGCGTCTTTTCGCTGATGATGATCCTGCTCGGCTGGGCCGTATGGTGGTGGCTGACGAAAATTCTGGATCGAAAACGGCAATAAGCGGCTTCGCCCGCCCCGTTAATTTAGAGCCCTATTTCTGAGATTATCGTCGCTATTCCCATCCAGAGGCTCATACTTCGGCTGTCTATGGATATTACCCCTCCAACAATCATTCAGGGCGGGATGGGCGCGAGTATTTCGAACTGGCGCCTGGCTCAGGCTGTGTCGCGCCTTGGCCAGCTCGGCGTGATCTCCGGCACAGCGCTCGACGGGGTTTTAACGCGCCGGCTTCAGGACGGTGATCCGGAAGGCCTCGTCCGCCGCGCGCTGGAGCATTTTCCCTTCCCCGGCATGGCTCAGCGCGTTCTGGATGCGTTTTTTATTCCCGGCGGAAAGGCCAAAGAGGCTCCGTACCGGAAATACCCGATGCACGATCTCGACGGGCGGCGTGAGCCGCTGGAACTCTGCATTGTGGGTAATTTTGTGGAAGTTTTTCTCGCACGAATGGGTCATGAAAATCCGGTCGGCATCAACTATCTGGAAAAAATTCAGATGCCCCATCTGGCCTCCATCTACGGAGCTCTGCTGGCGGGCGTGGCCGTTATCATCATGGGCGCGGGAATTCCCCTGACCATTCCGGGCATATTGACCGCACTGACCCGGCACGAAACGGCGGAATACCCGATTTATGTCGCTGGCGCCGACGGCAAAGGCGAAACCGTCAATCTGCGCTTCGATCCTTCGCAGTTCATCGAAGACATCCCTTTACCGGAAGTTCTCCGGCGTCCGGATTTTCTACCGATTGTTTCATCAGAAGCGCTGGCCTCCATTCTTCTGCGCAAGGCAAACGGCCCTATTGATGGATTTATCATTGAGGGCAATCTGGCGGGCGGACACAACGCGCCGCCTCGCGGACGGGGACCTTTGAGCGAAACGGGTGAACCTGTCTATGGTTCGCGTGATGCCGCGAATCTGGCCGCTTTCCGCGAAATGGGTCTTCCATTCTGGCTGGCCGGATCATGCGGATCGGCGGAAGGTTTGAAGCTGGCCTTGGCCGAAGGAGCTTGCGGTATTCAGGCAGGAACCGCCTTTGCGCTTTGTGAGGAGTCCGGACTGATGCCCGAGGCGCGCCACGAATTGATCCGCCTTGCGCTTGCCGGCGAATCACACGTCTTCACGGATCCTCTCGCATCGCCGACAGGGTTTCCGTTTAAGGTGGTTGAGTTGCCTGGAAGTCTGTCCAACGGGACGGTCTATCAGCAACGTCAGCGCGTGTGCGACCTCGGCATTCTGCGCCAGCCGTACCGCCGCACCGACGGAACGATCGGCTACCGCTGCCCTGCTGAACCTGCCGACGCCTATGTGGCTAAAGGCGGACAAAAAGAAGACACCGTCGGACGCAAATGCCTTTGCAATGCGCTCATCGCCAACGCCGGAATGCCTCAGAGACTGGCCGATGGCAACTATGAGCTTTGCCTGATCACAATGGGTGACGATCTGGCTGAGGTCGGACGTTTCTGCAAACCCGGCAGTCTGGACTACTCCGCCGCCGATGTTGTGCGCGTTCTGCTGGGAACTTCCTGCAGCTGAAGCTGGAGGCTTGCGGCGCGGCCAGTTCATCGGTACTTTCTAACGGATGAAAAACCCCTCGAATAAACAGCTGTTGGATGTCTGCGTTGATGCCGCACGCACGGCAGGTGAACACGCTCTGAAAAATCTCCACCGCCGCGAGGAAATCGCGCAGCATTTTGATCACGATGTGAAACTGGTGATGGACAGCGAGTGCCAGCGCATCGCCGAAAGTATCATCCACAACCATTTTCCCGATCATACGATTCTCGGGGAAGAAGGATCAATCGTCCGGGATCACGCCTTCGAGTGGATCATCGACCCGATTGACGGCACCGTTAATTACACGCACGGACTTCCAGGCTGGTGCTGCTCCATCGCCGTGCGGCGCGAAAGTGAAATTCTGGCCGGATGCGTCTTTGTTCCATTAGTCAACGAATGCTACGCCGCGACCGTTGATGGCCCCGCTCTATGCAACGGCGCGCCGATTCAGCCTTCCACTGTTCCAACCCTTGGAAAAGCGATCTGGTTCACCGGCATCACCAAAGACATTGACGAACGCGCCATCACTTTTTTTGGCGAGGCCGCCCGCACGATGCACAAGTTGCGCATTCAGGGCTCGGCGGCGATTGATGTCTGTAACGTGGCCTGCGGACGTTCCGACGGCTATTTTGAGCCTGGGCTCTATCTTTGGGACATCGCCGCCGCCGGACTGATCGCCGAACGCGCCGGCGCGGTGTGCACCGCTTATCCGCGCGCCGAAGAACACGGCCTGCGTTTTCTCTGTACGAACCCGCAGATTCACCACGCCGCGCGTGAACTGGTCGAAAAACATTTTAAGGACTGATATGGCTTCGAAGAAAAAAATTCCGGATTTACATTATCTATACGAAGCCTCCGTGCAGGGCGTGGAGACCGACCTCGATTTCGCCGCGCGGATTTTCAAGAAAAAGCACGGGCGGAAACCGAACGATCTGCGCGAGGATTTCTGCGGCACCGCCGCGCTCGCCTGCGAATGGGTGAAGCGCTCCCCCAAACACCGCGCGTGGGGCGTGGATATCGACCGGCCGACGCTCGACTGGGGGATTGCCCACAATGTGGCGCAGCTCACCCCGCAAGCCGGAGAACTGAATCTGCTCTGTGCCGATGTGCTGAAAGTCAAAACCCCGCCGGTTGATCTGGTGATGGCGCTCAATTTTTCCTACTGCGTTTTCAAGACACGCGATCTGCTCCGCACCTACTTCAAACAGGTGCGCGGCGCGCTGAAAAAGGACGGACTGTTCGTCATGGACATCTACGGCGGCACGGAAGCGGTCGGCACCAAACTGGAGCCGCGCAAAGTGGATGCCTTTACCTCCGCCGACGGAACCCGGGTGCCATCCTTTAAATACATCTGGGATCAGGCTGAATATAACGTCATAGACCACCACGTCGTGAATTACATCCACTTCAATATTCCAGGCATCGGAAAAATCGAGAAGGCCTTCACCTACGATTGGCGGCTCTGGACCCTGCCTGAGCTGCAGGAACTGCTGATTGAAGCCGGATTCAAGTCCGCGGAGATTTACCTGCACGGCTGGACCAAGGACTGCGAGTCCGATGACATCTATCGCCGCCGCACATCCTACGAAAATGCTCTCGGCTGGGTCGCCTACGTCGTCGGAATTAAATAACTCTGCGTCTCTTTCCGATTTACTTCATCTTTTTACCTGCCAATAATGCCGGCCTGCTAAAGGGGAGATGTGAAATGAAAATACTGGCGACCATTGACTTCTCGACCACGTCGGAAACTATCCTGAAATACACAAAGACCTACGCTAAAAAGCTGGATGCCGAGGTGTTCCTAATCCATGCGGAACCATTACCAACCGACCTTGCGCAGGAGGAATCTGACACGAAGCCCGAATCCATGCGCCTGCGGAAGGACGCCAAGGCTCTTGAGCGGGTCGGCGTCAAGGTCACGCCTGTTTTTTCACAAGGTTCGGTTTGCGAAACCATTCTTGAGACAGCGATGGATCTGAAAGTCGATCTGATTATCATTGGAGCGCACGGACATGGCCGGGGAAGCTGTAAGTTGCCGATCGGCCACATCAGTGAATGTATTCTGCTCAACTCAAATATACCGGTTCTGGTAGTTCCTGTTGGCTGATTTCCGTCTGGGTCTGATGCCGTTTTCAGCCGTTCAAAAAGGCCTTTTCCAGGCTAAAATTTTTCCGCTGTTTGGAACTTTTTTTCTTGCGTTTTCCAAACATCGAAAAACCCGACTAACCCATTAAAAAACCCTTATTTTAAAGGGTTTTTTGTGCATTTTTTACCTAATTTTAAGTGGTCTCCTTCAGGTGGTTTCTGTACAATGCGCTCCTTAGAATTTGAGAGGAAAAAGAACCATTATGTCAGACGAAAAACTTGAGCAAAACCCTAAAAAATCCGCCAGCTATGACGCGGGTCAAATCACCGTCCTCGAAGGCATGTCCGCCGTCCGCAAACGCCCCGCGATGTACATCGGCGACACCGGCGTCCGCGGATATCACCACTGCGTTTATGAGGTCGTTGACAACTCCATCGACGAAGCGCTGGCCGGTTACTGCACGCATGTGGAGGTCACAATCAACTCCAACGGCTCGCTCACGGTGACCGACGACGGTCGCGGCATTCCGGTGGACATGCACCCGACGGAACATAAACCAGCTGTTGAAGTGGTGCTGACCAAACTGCATGCGGGCGGCAAGTTCGACAATGATTCCTACAAGGTTTCCGGCGGCCTGCACGGCGTCGGCGTGTCCTGCGTAAACGCCCTTTCCGAATGGCTCGAAGTGGAAGTCTGCCGCGGCGGCCAGGTTCACCATCAGCGCTTCAAACGCGGCGTTCCGGTTTCTCAACTTGAAGTGATTGGAAAAACTCAGAAGACCGGGACCAAGGTCACCTTCAAGCTCGACCACGAAATTTTTACGCACGAAGGTTTTCAATGGGACATTCTCGCCTCGCGTCTGCGCGAGCTGGCATTTCTCAACCGCGGTGTACGCATCAGCCTGGCCCAGGAAGAGCCGCAGCGCGAAGAGATTTTTGAATATGAAGGCGGCATCTGTGAATTCGTGCGCCACCTGAACAAAGGTAAGATGCCGATTCACCCGGACGTGATTTATTTCGAGCGCGAAAAAGACGGCGTCACCGCCGAGATCGCGATGCAGTACAGCGACGCCTACAACGAGAGCATTTACAGCTTCGCCAATAACATTAACACCATCGAAGGAGGCACGCACCTTTCCGGCTTCCGCTCCGCCCTCACCCGCACCGTCAACCAGTACGCGAAGACCAACAAGCTGATCAAAGACGATAAGCAGGCGATGAGCGGCGATGACATCCGCGAAGGTCTCACCGCTGTCATCAGTGTGAAGATTCCCAGCCCGCAGTTTGAAGGCCAGACCAAGACCAAGCTCGGCAACGGCGAGGTGCAGGGCATTGTCGAGGCGATCGTCAATGAAGAACTCGGCACCTACTTTGAAGAAAACCCGTCCGTCGCCCGCGGCCTGATCGAAAAAGCCATGCTGGCGGCCCGCGCCCGCGACGCCGCGCGTAAAGCCCGCGATCTGACCCGCCGCAAGGGCGCGCTCGAAAGCGGCGGTCTGCCGGGTAAACTGGCCGACTGCTCCAGCCGCGATCCGGCGCAGTGCGAACTCTACATCGTTGAGGGCGACTCCGCAGGCGGTTCTGCGAAACAGGGCCGTGATCGCGAATTTCAGGCGATCCTTCCGGTGAAAGGTAAAGTAATCAACGTCGAAAAGGCGCGTCTCGATAAGGTGCTGGCCAACGAGGAAATCCGCACGATGATAACCGCCATCGGAACCGGCATCGGAGCGGATGAATTTGATCTGAGCAAAACCCGCTACAACACGATCGTCATCATGACCGATGCCGACGTGGACGGTGCGCACATCCGCACACTGCTGCTGACGTTCTTCTACCGCCAGATGCCGCAGCTGATTGAGGCGGGCTATGTCTATATCGCTCAGCCGCCGCTGTATAAAATCAAACGCAAGAAACGCGAGGAGTACATCGAAAGCGAAGCCCATCTCACCCGCATCCTGCTCGACCTCGGCTCCGAAGACCAGACGCTCGTCTGTCAGCTTGGCAACACATTGCTGGAATCGACGCAGTTACCTGAAGTGCTGCAGTTGCTAAGTGAAGTGGAGCGCATCGCTCAGCAAATGGGCCGCCGGGATGTTGATTTTGACGATTACATCAGTCGGCTGACCCGCGACGGACGCCTGCCCTCTTTCCGCGTCGAAATCGACCGCGGCGAAGGCGCGCCGGAAATTCACTACGTTTCCAACGATACGGAACTGCGCGCTCTGCGCGAGCAGACCGAAGCTTCGCTCGGCAAAGAACTGGAAATCGCCGATTCGCTGACCGGCGGGCCGGGCTTCCGCTGGATGGAAATCCACACGGCGGAGCGGCTTGAAAAACTGATCGCCCAGCTCGAAGCCAAAGGGTTCCATGCCCGCTGTCTCTCACATCTCGATACGCCGGAGTTTTATCTGGTGGACGAGAAAGGCGAAAAGAAAGCCCTGCACTCGTTGCTGGAACTGCTTACTACCATCCGCGAACTGGGCCGCCGCGGCCTTTCGATCCAGCGCTACAAAGGTCTCGGGGAAATGAACCCCGAACAGCTTTGGGAAACCACGATGGATCCCGCCAAACGCAAAATGACCCGCGTCGTGCTCGAAGACGTGGTCAAAGCCGACCAGATGTTCACCATCCTGATGGGCGACGACGTGGAACCGCGCCGCGAGTTCATCGAAAAGAACGCCCTCAACGTACAGAACCTCGACATTTAAAGCACAGGAAACCGCACCGCAATGAATACACAACAACATCAGCGTATTGATCTGGTCAATATCGAAGACGAAATGCAGCGCGCCTACATCGATTACTCGATGAGCGTTATCATCGGCCGCGCCCTGCCCGATGCGCGCGACGGCCTTAAGCCCGGCAACCGCCGCATCCTCTACGCCATGAAAGAACGCGGCTGGACCGCTTCCAAACCGTTCGTCAAATGCGCAAAGGTCGTCGGGGAAGTGATCGGTAATTATCATCCGCACGGCGACACCGCCGTATACGACACGATGGTGCGTATGGCGCAGGATTTTTCCATGCGCTGCATGCTCATCAATGGCCAAGGAAACTTCGGGTCGATCGACGGCGACCGTCCGGCGGCCTATCGGTACACCGAATGTAAACTGCTTCCGCTGGCCGAAGACATGCTCGCCGATATCGACAAAAACACCGTCGATATGCGCCCCAACTTCGACGAAACGCTCATGGAGCCGACCGTACTGCCCGCGCGCATTCCCAATCTGCTCATTAACGGCAGCACCGGGATCGCTGTCGGGATGGCCACCAATATCCCACCGCACAATCTAAGCGAAGTAATCGATGGCACCATCCATCTGATCGAAAATCCTGACGCCAGTGTGGAAGATCTCTGCCGGTTCGTTAAAGGTCCCGATTTCCCGACCGCCGGTGTCGTGTACGGCCTTGGCGGAATCAAGTCAATGTATCTCACCGGTCGCGGACGCATCCGGATGCGCGGCAAAGCGGACATCGAGGAGTTTGGCGCCAGTCGTGAGCGTATTATCATCACCGAAATTCCCTATGCAGTGAATAAAGCCGCCATGATCACCAAAATGGCGGAGCTGGTTCGCGAAAAAAGGCTCGAGGGCATCTCCGATATCCGCGACGAATCCGGCAAGCTAGGTATCCGCGTGGTGATTGAACTCAAACGCGGCGCGATCGGAAAAGTCGTGCTCAACAACATCTACAAGCACACGCAGCTGGCCAGCACCTTCGGCGCGATTATGCTTGCGATCGACAACGGCCGCCCGCGTGTAATGAACCTCAAAGAACTGTTGCAGTGTTTCATCAAGCACCGTTTCGAGGTCATCACCCGCCGGACGCAGTTCGATCTCGATAAGGCGCATGCGCGCGCCCATATCCTCGAAGGCCTGCTGATCGCCCTTGATAATCTGGACGAAGTGGTGAGGATCATCCGCGCATCCAAGGCGCGCGAAGAGGCACAGGAAAAACTGATTGTACGTTTCCATTTCAGCGAGTTGCAGGTCAAAGCCATACTCGATATGCGCCTCTACCAGCTGACCGGCCTCGAACGCGAAAAAATCCAAGCCGAATACGACGAATTGCAGAAGCTGATCACCTATCTGGCCGATCTGCTTGAACACAAAGAAAAGCTCTACGGTGTTATCAAAGACGACCTGGCCGAAGTCAGAGCCAAGTACGGCGAACCGCGCCGTACGCAACTTGAAGTCGATGAGGGCGAAATTGAAATCGAGGATCTCATCGCGGATGAACCGTGCGTGATCACCCTTTCCAATACCGGTTACATCAAGCGCGTACCAGTCGACACCTACCGCCAGCAGCGCCGCGGCGGCAAAGGCGTGATGGGCATGGAGACCAAGGAAGAGGACTTCGTTGAACACGTCTTTACCGCCTCGACGCACGACTATCTGCTCTGCTTTACGCAAGCGGGCCGCATGTACTGGCTCAAAGCCTATCACGTTCCGGAAGGCAGCCGTCAGGCGCGCGGACGGGCTCTGGCCAACGTCATTGAAATGGGCCCGGATGAAAAACTGGCCTCCATCATCTGTGTCCGCGAACTCGACGATGACGTGCACAATCTGCTGATGGCCACCAAAAACGGCATCATCAAGAAGACCGTTCTATCGGCCTACAAGAACATCCGCGCCGGCGGTATCAACGCCATCAATATTGATGAAGGCGACGAACTGATCGGCGTGCAGCTGACCAGCGGCGAAAACGAAATTATCCTCAGCATGCACAACGGCAAAGCCATCCGGTTCAAAGAACAGGATGCCCGCCCGCTGGGTCGCGTGTCGCGCGGTGTTAAAGGCGTTACGCTCGAAGGCGATGATAAAGTTGTTTCCATCGAAATCGTCAACACCTCCGCCACCATGATGGCCATTACCGAAAACGGCTACGGCAAGCGCACTAGCTTCGACGAATACCGCCTTCAGAGCCGCGGCGGCAAAGGCATCATCAGCATCCAGACCACGGAACGCAACGGTATGGTCGTCTGCGCCCACGCGGTAACGGATGAAAACCGCATTATGCTCATCTCCCAGAACGGACAGATGATCTGCATCGGAGCCAGCGACCTGCGCGTCATCGGACGCAATACGCAGGGCGTACGCCTTGTTAACCTCAACGAGGGTGACCGGATCGTTTCCGCTGCCGTACTGGATGCAGAAGAAGCTCCGGAAACGGTGGCTCCGGTATCCACGGAGGCCATCGCTGACGAATCACAGGAACCTGCTGCAGAGTAACCGGTTCATGCCGATTGATCTGAGCAGTCTGGATATGACCCCGGAGTGGAGCAAAAACACTCCGGGCAGTCAGCTTCCTTCCAAAAAAGAAAAACCGCAGCAAAAGCCGTCCACTCCAAAAGGTGACGGCATTGTGCGTGTCGGACGGGAAACAAAAGGCCGCAAGGGTTCCGGCGTCACTGTGATCACCGGAATCCCGTCCCACCCCGAAGGACTGGAGAAACTGGCGAAGCAGTTTAAGCAACAATGTGGAACCGGCGGGACGGTCAAAAACGGCGTCATAGAAATCCAGGGCGACCATCGCGACCTGCTCGTCACCGAACTGCAAAAGCTCGGCTAC
Source organism: Kiritimatiellales bacterium (assembly GCA_037141075.1). Classification (GTDB taxonomy): domain Bacteria; phylum Verrucomicrobiota; class Kiritimatiellia; order Kiritimatiellales; family Tichowtungiaceae; genus Tichowtungia. The sequence goes on along the minus strand of JBAXDG010000004.1, from coordinate 9,583 downwards.
ACCGTTAAACGCTCCGGCGGTTAGCTTAAGCTGTTCGCATGGTCACTTCGACCAGATGATAGCCGAACTGTGTTTTAACCGGCCCCTGCACCTTGCCGATTTCCGCACTAAAAACCACTTGATCAAACTCACGAACCATCTGGCCGGGCGAAAACGTGCCTAGCGCTCCGCCATCACGTCCGGAAGGACACTGTGAATGCTGTTTTGCCAGAGCGGCAAAATCCGCACCGTTTTCAATCTGCTGTTTGAGCTTGTTGCACTCTGCTTCGGTGCTCACGAGAATATGTCTTGCTGCGGCCTTTGCCATAATCGACTCCTCTAGGTTTAAGTGAAAAGCCATAAAATGCCCTGTTCGCAGAAGAAATCAACCCGCAACTCATCCTTCTGCAAATGTTTTCGTGCTTGATGGGAACCGGACAGGCTTCTAAGTTATCCGCACACCTCAAACGACAGGATGGTTATGGGAAAACAGCGGAAAGCGACGGTTAAGCGCAAGACAAACGAAACGGATATCGCGCTGACGATCAACCTCGACGGAACCGGAACCTATTCCATCGAAACCGGCGTGCCATTTTTCAACCACATGATCGAACTGCTTTCCAAGCATTCGCTGATCGACATGGACATTAAAGCTTCCGGCGACATCAAGGTGGACTATCACCACCTCATCGAAGATGTCGGCTTGGCACTTGGACAGGCGTTCAACGAAGCGCTCGGCGAGCGGCGCGGCATCAACCGCTACGGCTTCTGGCTTCTTCCGATGGACGACGCACTCGCCAGCGCCGAAGTGTCGCTCGACCTCGGTGGACGGCCTTATCTCGTTTACAAAATTGCCAATCCGAAAAAGCTGATCCGTGATTTTGACACCGACATTCTCGGCCACTTCTGGCGGTCGTTCTGCGACACCGCCAAACTGAACCTACACATCGACCAGAAATACGGCGACGATCTGCACCATGCGCACGAAGCAGTTTTCAAAGCCGTCGCCCGCGCCCTGCGAATGGCCTGCACCGCCGACGAACGCGCCCTGGATGCCCTGCCCTCCAGCAAAGGCAAAATTTAGCCCGCCAGCTGGCCGCAAGCGGCGGCGATGTCGTCGCCGAGGGAATAGCGAAGCGTCACCTTGAATCCGGCGCGTTTCAGCTCATCGCCGAACGCTTTGCGCGCTTCCTCAGCAACCGGAGTAAACTGCGCGCCGGGATAGGCATTGAACTGAATCAGATTGATGTGTGCTTTGGTACCGCGCAAAAAATCAATCAGCGCGGCAAGGTCTTCCGGTCCGTCGTTGATGCCTTTGAGCATCAGATATTCGACCATGAATCCGGCGGTTCTTCCAATGCTTGGACCTGAGGTATTCCGAAAGTGCTTTTCGTATCCTCGAAAAGAAGCGCCCTCTGTGGGCGCGGCAAAAACGGCCTTCAGTTTTTCCAAGGTTTGGAATTTTGCAATGGGCATGATCAGTTCGCGCACTTCCTGGCGTGCACTGTGAAGGCTTAATGCCAGTTGAATGTTCGGGAAGCGCTCCGCGAAACGCACCATCGCATCCGGAATGCCGACCGTGGAAACCATCAGGTGGTTTTCGGACAGGTTGAAAAAGCGCGGGTCACGCAGGATTTCCAAACATTGGAAAAGATTCTCCTCGTTGCGCAGCGGCTCGCCCATGCCCATCACAACTACGTTGCGGAGCGTCCGTCCTTCTTCGCGCAATAGCCGCTTGGCGAGTAGAACCTGATCTAGCATTTCGGCGGCGGTGAGGTTGCGAACGAAGCCCAGTTTCCCGGTGGCGCAGAAGGTGCAGTCGGCGGCGCAGCCGACCTGCGACGAAATACAAAGGCTCGTCCGGCCCGATGCGATTCGCAAAATGACGGCTTCGACTTTGTGGTCTTGCCCTTCGAGTTCCCTCAGGGCGGGCTTCGCCCGAAAAACCAATTTGGTTGCGCCGTCGCGCTGTGAGTCGCGGCGCTCAAAAAGTTCCAATGCTTGGAAACAGAACTTGCCCGCCAGTTCCGGCGCTTTCTCCAGACACTCATCGAGTGGCAACGCTTTCTTGAAAAAGGCATTACGAAAGAGCTTCAGCCGGTGAGGATCCCGGCAGAGGGTTTCCAATGTGCTGTCGTAAACGGAAGTCATACGGGCAAGAGGCTAGCGCAAAACCATTTTCCAGACATTGGAAAAACCGCAGAATCTTTTCCCTAATGTCTGGAAACCCGTTTATCCAACTGCTATGAATACGGTCAGCGAATCAATCAACAAGGAGTCTGATATGAAAAAAATGATCCTGATTCTGAGTGCACTAATCTTCTCGCAGGCCGGGGCTACTCTCGCGCAGGTACAAATGTTTTCCGCACCCGCAGAAACCTACCCCTTTCAAGCAGCCCTCTATCCTACGATGCAACTTATCCCCTGTGACGAGGATATTACCGGCCTGCGCCTGAACATCGTCGGTTTGAACAGAAATGTGACCGGTCTGGATGTCGGTTTGGTTAATCAGACCGCTCAAACCTTCCGCGGGTTGGGGGTCGGCCCCGTCAATGTTGTGTGGGGAAACGCAACAGGCGTCGAGGTCGGTTTTGTAAATTATGTTGAAGGGGATATGACCGGCTTTCAGGGAATCCCGTGGCTCACGTTCTGGAATGCCGCCAACATTGTTCGCGGCGAATCGGCCGGTGTTCAAGGCGGACTGTATAATCAGTCCGAAGTGCTCAAAGGCCTTCAGGGCGGACTCGTTAATGTGGGATTCGACACCGCCGGATGTCAAATCGGGCTGGTCAACTACGCCGATGACATTAGAGGGGTTCAGGCGGGTCTCGTTAATGTAGCCTATGACCGCGCTCATGGCGTTCAAGTCGGTCTCTACAACGCAACCCGGGAGTTCCGGGGAGTTCAGATCGGGGTGATCAACCAGACGCAGACGCTCGACGGACTGCAAATAGGGTTGGTCAACATCGCCTCGGAAAAAGAGACCCTGCCCGTCATGGTGCTCGCAAACTGGCAGTTCTAAGCATCGATTCCGCTGCCAACAAAAAAGGGCCCTTTCGCGGGCTCTTTTTTTTGAAAAACGATCACTTAAAGCAGGACGCCTTGAGGCGCTTCCTCGTCGTCGCGCCACCAGCGTCCGGGCTTGGTGTCGATGTACTGCACAGATTTAGTGGTGAGACGATTGCCTTTGGCTTTGGAGCCTTTGACGGCGAGGTCTTTAATTTTGAAAAACTGCTGATGGATACGCTGGCCTTTGGCGGGACGATAACGCAGGTAAAGCTCTTCAGGACAGCCTTCCTGCCAGAAGATGATTTTCGAGCCTTCGGGCGCAATCTGGTAGTCGCGGTTCATGATGGTTCCGCCAAAGGTGAAACGCTTGATGTAGGTTTCGCGTCCGCTGACGTAGACGCATGTCATTTCGCGGTCGCGGTCGAATATGGCTTTGTAGAGCAGGTTGCCGTCGACGAAAAGTTTTTCGGGCGGCGGCATCATCTGATAACGGCCGTCGTCCCAGACAAAGATGAGCTTGTCGAGTGAGGAGCACTTCAGGATCGATTCGCCTTTGACCGCCGAGCCGATGAACTGAGCCTCCATGTCATGCTTGATATCGAGTTCGCTGGCGGTGAGCTGGCGAACTTCGATCTCTTTGAAGGTTTTGACCACGGTGCGGCGCGGATAGAACTCTTTATATTTTTTGATGAGGTCTTTGAGGTAGCGGGTGGCGTACGCCGTGAGGCTCTTAAGATTCTTCTCCACTTCGGCCAGCTCGGTGAGGATTTTTTCGAGCTCCTCTTTATTTTTACTCATGTCAAAAAGCGAAATGCGTTTGATCTGGATAGCGAGAAGCATTTCGATGTCTTCATCTACGACCGGGCGGCGAAGCTGTTTCTTAAAGGGTTCCAGGCCGTCCATGACCGCCTTGTGAACCGCTTCGTAGGTTTTGCACTGTTCGATTTTTTTATAGATGCGGTTCTCGACGAAAATCTGCACGAGCGTCTTGGTATGGAAAGCGTCGAGCAGTTTGTCTTTTTTAAAATTAAGTTCCGCCTCAAGGATAGTAAGCAACTGCTGCGTGTTGAGGTGCAGGATTTCATCCACCGTCATTTCAACAGGACGGTTTTTATGAATGACGACGATACGGCTGGAGATCGGGGTTTCGCAGGAGGTGAAAACATAAAGCGCCTGTTTGACCTGCTCGGGGTCGGCACCCTGCGAAAGAACCAGTTCAATTTCGACGTTTTCGGCAGTGAAGTCATTAATGGCGCGCACGGCCACCTTTTTCTTGCGCACGGCATCTTCGATCGACGAAGTGAGCGATTCGGTGGTCTGCCCATACGGCAGATCGGTGATCACGAGCCGGTTGCCGCCGCGTTCTTCGATTTTTGCGCGAACTTTTACTTTTCCGTTGCCGTTGTCGTATTCGGAGACATCCATGAGGCCGCCGGTCTGAAAGTCGGGCAGTACGGTGCACTTATGCGGCGTACGTTTTTTCTCATGGAGAATTTCAATCTGTTCTTCGAGCAGTTCGATGAAGTTGTAGGTGAGGATTTTGGTGGAAAGGCCGACGGCGATTCCTTCGGCGCCGAGCATAAGCAGTAGCGGCAGTTTGCAGGGCAGAACGACCGGCTCTTTGTTGCGGCCGTCGTAGCTGGGAATGTAGCGGGTGAGATCCTTATTGAAGAGCTCTTCGCGCGCCAGATGTGTCAGGCGGCACTCGATGTATCGCGAGGCGGCGGCAGGGTCGCCGGTGTAAATGTTGCCGAAGTTCCCCTGCCCCTCAATGAGATAGCCGCCGCGGTTGGTGAGAGAAACGAGCGCGTCGTTGATGGATGCGTCGCCGTGCGGGTGATACTGCATGGTGTGACCGACGACGTTGGCCACCTTGATGAAGCGGCCGTCATCTTTTTCGGAAATCGCATGCATGATGCGGCGCTGCACCGGTTTGAGACCGTCTTCGACGTTGGGAATGGCGCGGTCGCAGATAACGTAAGAGGCGTACTGCAGAAAGTTGTAGTCGACCAGTTTCCGAAGCGGTCCGTGTTCGGAATCCAGCGCGAGGCGCTGACGCTGCCCTTTCGGGGAAACGGGCACTTCGTCCAGCAACTCTTCTTCGGGTTCGACCGGCGCTTTTTTGGCCGCTGATTTTTTAGCGGGCTTTTTTTCTTCCGGCTCGTCGCCGAAAAGGAATTCCTGTTCTTCGCTCATAGGATTTCTTCGTCCACGATCAGATTTTCCATGATGTAGGTGCGGCGTTCCTGCGTGTTTTTGCCCATGTAGAAGGTCAGCACTTCAGGAATGGAGTGATCTTCGTCGACCACAACCGGAGTCAGCCGCATTTCTTTACCGATAAACGCTTTGAACTCGCCGGGCGAGATTTCACCGAGTCCTTTAAACCGGGTGACTTCTGCGCCGCGTCCGAGTTTTTCAAGAGCGGTGTCGCGCTCTTTTTCCGAGTAGCAGTAGATCGTCTCTTTCTTGTTACGGGCGCGGAAGAGCGGCGTTTCCAGAATTTTGAGGTGCCCGTCGCGCACGATCGGTTCAAAAAAGCGCAAAAAGAAAGTGATCATGAGATTACGGATGTGCAGGCCGTCGACGTCAGCGTCGGTGGCCAGCACGACGTGTCCGTAGCGCAAATCATTGGCGGATTCTTCGATGTTGAGACTGCGCATCAGGTTGTAGATTTCGACGTTTTTATAGAGCGCGTCGCGTTTGAGATCCCAGACGTTCAGCGGCTTGCCCTTTAGGGTATAAATCGCCTGCTTATTGACGTCGCGGCAGCTGACCAGTGAACCGGCTGCGGACTGTCCTTCGGTGATGAAGATCATTGTGTCGCCGTGCGAGCCCTTCTCTTTGCTGAAGTGCTGCTTACAATCCTTGAGCTGCGGGACGCGGATCGAAACCGCTTTGGAGCGCTCGCGAGCCAGTTTTTTAACATCCTGCAGGTCTTTACGCAGGCGCTGGGTGTCTTTGATTTTGTCGATGAGTTGATCAGCCGCAGGCTTATTGCGGTGAAGCATTTCAACAATGGCTTTTTTGATGTCGGCGACGAGGTCGGCGCGGATTTCCGTATTCCCGAGTTTGTTTTTAGTCTGCGATTCAAAGATGGGTTCTTTAAGGCGAATGGCAATGGCACCGAGAATTCCTTCGCGCACATCGTCGCCGTCGAACTTGCCGTCGGAGTATTCATTTACCGCTTTCAGCAATCCTTCACGAAATGCGCTGAGGTGCGTGCCGCCGTCGCTGGTGAACTGGCCGTTAACGAAGGAGTAGTAGTCTTCGCTGAAACGGTTGGTGTGCGTAAAGGCGATCTCGAGCATCTTGTCGCGGTAGTGGAATGGCTCATAAACTTTCTCGAATTCGCTTTCGTCGGCGATCAGATCGAGCAGTCCGCCTTCCGAAACAATTTTCTTCCCGTTGAAAATCAGTGAGAGTCCCGCATTGAGGTAGGAATAGAAACGCAGGCGCCGCTCCACGTGGTCATCGCGGAATTTATAGGTTTTAAAAATTTCAGGATCCGGCGAAAAGCTGATGAAGGTTCCGTTTTCTTCCTGCTTCGATTTGCCTTTCTCCTCCTCTTCGAGAACACCCTGAGTAAAACGGGCCTCGACAAACTCGCCATCGCGGTGAGAACGGACGACAAAGTAGCTGGAGAGCGCGTTGACGGCTTTGGTACCGACGCCGTTAAGACCGACGCTGAACTGGAAGACATCGTCGTTGTATTTGGCACCGGTGTTAATGCGCGAAACGCATTCGACCACTTTACCGAGCGGAATACCGCGTCCGTAATCGCGGACGTTCACCGTATCTTCTTCAATGGTAATCTCGACCTTCTTGCCGTGCCCCATGATGAATTCGTCGATGGCGTTATCGACCACTTCTTTGAGCAGAACGTAGATGCCGTCGTCGTAATGGTTCCCGTTGCCGGTGCGACCAATGTACATCCCGGTTCGGGCCCGGATATGCTCTAGGGACGAGAGAGTTTTGATCTTACTTTCGTCGTAAACGTGTTTTTTGTCTTCGTTGGCCATTTGCTTAAAAACCACCATATATTGGGCTTTTTTGCCCTTGAAGACACTAGGTATAGCACGGTTCGACATACCCCGCAACCCCCGTTCTATCCGGTTTTAACGGATTTTCAGGAAGCCTGGACAATGTAGCGGGCAATGTCGCGCAGATGGAGCAATCCGACGGTGCGAGAAGCGCGATCGGTTATGGCGACCGGTGCGACAGGAGACTGCCGCAGCCGGCGAAAGGCTCGGGTCAGGGGAATGTCCGCAGAGAGCCGGACGATTTTATGCAGACTGGCCTTAATACTATCCGATGACTGCAACGCGGGATCCATGAGATCAAACAGATTGACTACCCCGATGATGTTGTGGATAGAGCCGCGGTAAACTGCCAGCTGTTCGACGTTGCGTGCACGCATCATTTCCAATGCCTGATTGACAGTTATGTTCAGCGAAACCGCTGCAATGTTTGCCACAGGTTGCATGATCTGCCGAGCCGGCACCCGATGCATGGCAACCAGATTGCCAATCATGTTGTGCTGATAGTCGCTCAATGTTTCACGCCGCGTTTCTTCAGAAAAATATTCACGAAGTCCCTGCAGGGAAAGTGAGAATCCATTGAGTGCTTCACTGCGCCCCCTACCCCCGGTCAATAGATTGAAGAGCATTTTCAGCGCGACCGTCAGTGGACGAAGAATTTTCCATGAAAGCAGCAACGGGCCGGACAAGCGGTACATGAGTGTATCGGCGCGGCGGCGAAAAAGATTTTTGGGGATAATTTCGGCAAAAATAAAGAGCGGAAGCATGAGCGTGAGTGTGGCGGCGGTTTCGGCGTTCCATGGAATAAAACCCCAGACCGGTTCGGCATGTCCGGAAAGTCCGGATTTCAAATAAAGCTCCGTCACGCTGCGCGAAACCAGGTAGACTGCAACATTGTGACCAATGAGCACGGTGAAAATGAATAGATACGAATCGGCCAGCACGCGCTGAAGACGAAGTGCCGCATGATCCATACGGCGAACGCCGGACCGCAACCGGATGCGATTGAGTAAATACCCGCCGGTTTCATAGCCCCCGTACAAAGCGGCCACCAGGATAAAAAATAATATAAACAGGAGATGCCAAAGCAGGTTCACGGGCTTTCCTCCGGTTGATTAAGATGCAACAGCACCGTTTCGACCCGGCTGTGATGCATGGCTTCAACGGTCAGTCGAAGATTACGAACCATGGTGGTATCGCCAGGGATCGGAAGACGACCCAGCAGCGAAATGATGAAACCGCCGAGGGTATCAAAGGCCGGCGATCCGACATCATGCCCGGGAAGAATACCTGTCAGCAGTTCCTTCCATGCCCGGATCGGCAGTTGCCCGGATAGGCGATAGGTCGTTTCATCAAGCTTGACGATCTCTTCGGCTTCCCCAGGTTCAAATTCACCGATCACCTCGGCAAACAAATCTTCCATCGTGACAATGCCGGAGAATCCTCCGTATTCATCGACTACAGCGGCGAGCTTCCAGCCGTTCGTCATGAATTCGCGCAACAGCGTGTCCGCCTTCTTGGTTTCGGGCACAAAAACCAGCGGATGGACGAACGATTCGAGAGGACGGGACGCGCTGGGATCGGCAAACAGTTCACCGGTGCTGATATAGCCGAGCAGATCATTATCGTTATCGCGATAGATCAGTATGCAACTGTATTCATTCTCTCTGGCCTCACGAAGAAGTTCCCGCCGGTCGGCACCGAGAGACTCGCTGAGCACATTCACTCGGGGAACCATAACCTCGCGCACTCGAACTCCAGATAAATTGACGATATCTTCAAGAATTTCTTTTTCCGGTGCTCCGAAGCCTGGCTCGTGACGGACAGCATCCAGAAGCTCTTTGAGCTCACTCGGTGTCAGATCGGTTCCAGCCTGGGGGCGATCCGCTCCCAAGTGCAACCGGTCAAGCAACCAGCGGATAAGCCTCCGAAACGGGCGGGTGAAAACGAACCAGCACCGCAACGGGAGCGCGGCCAGCCTAAGTATCCCAGCCGAAAGGGTTATTCCAGCTGCTTTTGGAATAATTTCCCCAAAGACGATGACGGTGAGCAGCACCAGCAATCCACCCAGCGCTTCAACCCACTCGCCGTGAGCCTCGGCCCACTGTCCGACCACAACGGCACCGGTACAGAAGAAGAGGACATTAACTAAAAGGTTTCCCAGCAGAATAGATGTCAGCAATTCGGACGGTTCACGGTGAAAGATTGCCAGCAACTCGTCGATTTGACGGCTTCCCCGAAGACGACGCGCGGCTTCCGGAGTCAGTGAAAAAAGAGCTGTTTCCGAACAGGAAAAAAAAGCCGATAGCGCGAGAAGCACCGGCATCAGTAACAATGAAAATATGGTTTCCGGAATTGAATTCAACGTGTGTCACATCCTGTTTATGTGTTACAGTTTGCTGATTTCGGACACTTTTTGCAAACTGTGATCATCATGAAGCAAACAAATGACCAGTCATTGAGGTGGGAACTCGATCGGGAACGCTTCCGTATTGAGGATCGATCTCCTCCGCCAGCGAGACATCCCGAGCGGCGAATCAGTGATGTCCTTGCAGGAA
>JBAXDG010000003.1:0-58743 GCA_037141075.1 Kiritimatiellales bacterium | reverse complement strand
CGCTCCTCCTACCGGGCCGATGAACTGGCACGCGCGGACTGAAGTCCGCTTGAATTTCGAAACTCGAATATCGAAGCACGAAATGGGATTTTATATGAATCTGTTTTTGATTTTAATCATTCGAGTTTGTTTAGAATTTCGTGTTTAGTGCTTCGAATTTGTGAGGGGAACCCGAACGGATATGGCGACGATTTCACAGCATAGAGATGTGGCGCGGGTTGCGGTGTTGATGCCCGCTTTCTGCGAGGAGCGGACCGTCGGAGATGTCGTTTCCAAAGCTCTCACCTATCTGCCGGATGTGATCGTGGTGGATGATGCCTCGACGGATGAAACCGCTGCGCGCGCCGAAGCCGCCGGAGCCAAAGTGATTCGCCGTAAGGTGAATGGCGGCAAAGGCGCCGCGCTGACCGAAGGCTTCAAGTATGTCCTTTCGCAAGGATTCGATGCCGTGATCGCTCTGGATGCCGACGGGTTTCATGATCCGGCCGAGATCGTAAATTTTTTCAAAGCCTATTACCGGACGCATCTGCCGGTGCTGATTGGAAACCGGATGGCGGATGTTAAACGCATTCCGGTGGTGCGCCGCTGGACGATCTGGATGATGAGCTCATGGCTCTATCGTCTGCTGGGCGTTTATGTGCCCGATCCGCCGTGCGGCTTCCGGTTTTACCGCTGCGATGTGTTGCCGTTTCTTCTCGAGGAGAAGTCGTCGCTGCCGTCCGAGTTTGAGACGCTGCTTAACATCGCCTCCCGGCGCATTCGGGTTGGATCGGTTCGTATCACCAAGCCGCCGAAGCGTCACAAGAGCGTGATTGCGCCGTTCAGAGATTTGATCCGCTTCGCCCGGGTGCTCCGGAAATACCACAAAAAAATACGCAAGCCCCAGAAAAAGATCCGGCTGGCTGAGGAAGGGTTGTAGAAAACATGATGTTTGCCAACCACGGGGCAATGAATTACGTTTTATTCAATGAGAGGAAATGAACCATGAACGATGCTGAAATACTCGAAGCGGTAGAGAAAATTTTTGAAGAAGAAATCAATCCGGCGCTGGCTGGCCACGGCGGCGGAGCCACGATCACGACCGTCAAAGACGGCAACGTCTACGTGGAACTGCAGGGCGGATGCCGCGGCTGCATGGGTGCGCGCATGACGATGAAAAACGGTATCGAGCGCCTGCTGAAAGAAAAAGTCCCCGCCGTTCAGGCCGTTATCGATGCCACCAACCACGGCTGAATGTGGCGCGGACACTCCTGTCTGCGCAATAAGGACAGACAGGAGTGTCTGTCTCACCTGTTTAAATATTCTAACGGAGGCTGGTTTTGAGTTGGCATATTCTATTGATCGGGCTTTTGATTTTCTGCGCCCGCATTGTGGACGTGTCGATCGGAACGCTCCGGACAATTGTCACCGTGCAGGGCCGCACACGGCTGGCATTTGCGCTGGGCTTCATCGAAGTCACTCTTTGGGTGACGATTATTTCAACCATTGTAAAACAGATTTACGTCGCGCCGATTCTGGCGATTTTCTACGGGCTTGGATTTGCCACCGGCAACGTCGTCGGTATCGCGCTGGAACGTAAGCTGGCTCTAGGACACCTTGCCCTGAGGGTTTTTACCCGCACGGCGTGCGCGGTTCTGACTGCAAAACTGCGCGCGGCGGGACAGGTTGTCACCACATTTGAAGGCGAAGGGCGGGACGGCCCAGTGATGGAGCTGTTGATTGTCTGCCGTCGCCGGGACATTAAATGGATTCTTGATCTCATCAAGGCGGACGATCCCGACGCCTTCTACATCATCGAACAGGCCCGCGAAGTCAGCCATCTGCAAATGCCGGTCTACGAAGAGCCGACCGGTTGGCGCGCTGTTCTTAAGAGGAAATAGACGGCTCGCATCTACAGGCTCACCGACTGATCGCAGGTTTTTTCAATGGTTGCCTGCCCTGAGCCTGCCTGCGGTGAGTTTGCCGAATCCGTCGAAGGGGAAAAAGGCCTTCCGGCGAGGCGCCTGATTGACACGCTATAGCTGTAAATGTACAGTTTGCGCCTTATTTATGAAAAACGACCTGCAACTTGAAACGCTCCGTCACAGCACGGCCCATGTCATGGCCGCCGCCGTCTGCCGGCTTTACGAAAACGTCCATCTCGACATCGGTCCTTCGACCGATGACGGCTTTTACTATGACTTCGATCTACCCCAGCGCCTGACGCCGGAAGATTTCCCGGCGATTGAAGCGGAGATGGCGAAAATTGTCGCCGAAGACCTACCGTTTGAGCGCATTGAAGTCAGCCGCGCCGAAGCCGCGAAGATGCTGGCCGGACAGAAATATAAGCTCGAACGTCTGGCCGACATTCCGGAAGGCGAGGCGATAAGCTTTTATAAATGCGGAACCTTTTTCGATTTGTGCCGCGGCCCTCACGTTGAGAGCACCGGTAAGATCCGCGCTTTCAAGTTGCTGACTCTCGCCGGGTCCTACTATCGCGGCAAAGAAACCAACCCGATGCTTCAGCGTATCAACGGTACGGCTTTCACCAACGACAAACAGCTCGGTCTTTATTTGAAACAGCTCGAAGAGGCTAAACTGCGCGACCATCGCAAGCTGGGCAAAGAGCTCGACCTGTTCAGCGTGCACGAAGAAGTCGGCCCGGGGCTGATCCACTGGCACCCGAAAGGCGCGCGTATCCGTTCGCTGATCGAAGAGTTCTGGCGGCAGGAGCATTTCCGCAACGGTTACGAACTTCTCTACACCCCGCACGTCGGCAAAGCGAATCTCTGGCAGACCTCCGGCCATCTCGATTTCTACAAAGAAGGCATGTACGCCCCGATGGAAATCGACAAGTCGGATTATTACGTCAAGCCGATGAACTGTCCGTTCCATATCAACATTTATAAATCCGACATCCGTTCCTACCGCGACCTGCCGTTGCGCTGGGCCGAGCTGGGCACCGTGTACCGCTACGAAAAAGCGGGCGTGCTTCACGGACTGTTGCGCGTCCGCGGCTTCACGCAGGACGATGCGCATATTTTCTGCACGCCGGATCAGATTGAGGATGAAATCAAAGAAGTACTGCGCTTCTCGACCTTTATTTGGAAAACCTTTGGTTTCGAAAGCATTACCGCCTATCTCTCCACGCGGCCTGAAAAAGCGGTCGGCGATCCGGCCCGCTGGGAGCAGGCGACGGCTTCGCTCGAATCCGCGCTCAAGGCGTCGGGCCTTCCGTACGAGACCGATATCGGCGGTGGCGCGTTCTACGGCCCGAAGATCGACCTGAAGATCAAGGACGCCATCGGCCGCGAGTGGCAGATGAGCACCATCCAGTTTGACTTTAATCTGCCCGATCGTTTTGATCTCAGCTATATCGGCGAAGACGGCAAACCGCACCGGCCTTATATGGTGCATCGTGCGCTTTTCGGCAGCATCGAACGGTTCTTTGGCATTCTGGTTGAGCATTACAGCGGCGCGTTCCCGGCCTGGCTTGCGCCGGAGCAGGTGCGCATACTGCCGCTTTCCGAAGACCAGACAGCAGTTTCCGTCAAGATGGCCGCAGAACTTCGTCAGCAGGATATCCGCGCAACGGTTGATCAGAAATCCGGCAAGATCGGCGCGAAAATCCGCACGGCGCAAATGGACAAAGTGCCGTACATGCTGGTGCTTGGCGCTAAAGAAATCGAGAGCGGCACCGTCGCCGTGCGCGACCGCAGCGGTGCGCAGGAAGTGATGACGCTGGCTGATTTTGTTGAAAAAGTTAAAAAGGCCGTGCAGAGTAAGGCGTGATTAAGAAAAACCTGGGAGGAAGCTATTAGTAATCCGAATTATAAAGAGAGGCCGCGCAGAGAGTTCGGCCCGAGAATGAACAACATGATCCGCGTTCCCGAGATTCGCTGTATCGACGAAAACGGCGAACAGATGGGAATAATCCCGACCCGCCAGGCGCTGGTACGCGCTCACGAAGCCGGCCTCGACCTCGTAGAAATCTCCGCCACCTGCAAACCGCCGGTCTGCCGTATCATGGACCACGGCAAGTTCAAGTTTGAGACGGAGAAGAAGAAGAGAGAGCAGAAAAAGAAGCAGACGGCCGCCAAGCTCAAAGAGGTCAAATTCCACGTCAACATCGGCGACCACGACTACCAGACCAAGCTTCGCCACACACATGACTTTATTGCCGGGGGCGACCGCGTAAAAGTTTCCCTTATGTTCCGCGGACGTGAAAACGCCCACCGCGAACTCGGATTCGAACTGATGAAACGGATCATTGTCGACTGCACAGAAGTGGCGACCGTCGAGCAGACTCCGCGCCTGATGGGCCGCAATATCTACATGATGATCGTTCCGAAAAAGACGAAGTAGTTTCCCCTTCGAGTGCCTCAGGGTAGGCAGAGATTGGAAACCGTTTTGTATGGAGTGCGCTGGCTTGACAGCGCTTTCACTTTAACAGCGTGCAGACAAAGCGGCGTCGAGCCGCCGCACTCCAAATTGTTCAAGTCGAAACCATTATTCCGGCATTTGGAAGAGAACGACGCTATCGGGATGAAATTCGGCGCGCAGGCCGTAGGTTTTTTCCAACCATTGGAAAGTCCGGCGCGAGAAAAAGCAGACGTGCGTCGCGTCGTCTTTATAGAACCACTTTTCAAACGGCGGCGCTTCATCGCGCAATTGGGTCATAACGCCGATCCAGCCGCCGGGCCTCACTAACTTCAGGAAACGCTCAAACTCTTCACGTGGCTGGGTGAAATGCTCCATCGTTTCCGAGCAGGTGAGAAAATCGTACTGCTTTTCTAAAACTGCCGGATCGTTGGCGAAGTGCAAGTCGTAGTTGTCGCAGGCGTAGCCGGCTTCCTTAAACAGCACAGAAAGCGTCGGTTCCCGGCCGCAGCCGAAGTCGAGTCCGTGCGCGCCGGGGGTTAGTTTCCCTTCCAAAGGCCGGAACAGCCGGTTCAGGAAGTCGCGGTAGCCGGAGTCGGTCAGGCTTTGCCGATGAAAATCATAGCGCGCTTTTTCCGCTTCGGGCGACAGATGAAATTCCGGCGGAACAAAAACCAGATCGCATTCCAGACATTGGAAAAACTCCCGCTTCCGGTCGCGATGAAACGGCTCCGTCGCACCGTTGGCGCAGAGCGGGCAGACCGGAATAGATTCTTGTTTCGTCATGAGGACGAAAAGCTACCACGCCCGCACAACAACGCAAAAGAGCAATGGCCACGAAAAACACGAAAACGCACAAAAGCAGACACCTCCCGAAACCCTTCTCGTGAATTTTTGTGTTTTTTGTGGCTATGAAATCCAGATGTTTCGGATTCTGCCGCCGGATGGAATCCCCAAACCGCAGTTGAACCCGTTTGACGAAGAATTCGCAACCAATTAGACTCGCTCCCATTCAGCGCTTGGCAATTCCGTCATGACGCGCATTAAATGGTAGGCATAAAATGATTTCGGATCCCATCGTAGTAATACTAATTGCAGCCGGAGTGCTCTGGATTCTCGCATGGCTCACTTTCCGTTATGTTCGTTTTCTTATCAGAGGTTGGATGATCATCGGTCACGGTCGAGATGAGATTGCCTATGTAGAACATGGAAATGGCAAGATTGTCTTCTGGGCTGAAATTTGCGTTGGCGGTCCGATTCGCCGAGTGATCTGTCTTCCCGGAGAGGGAGATTGGCAAGCCAAGACTCCTGCCTGGGCTTCTGGTAGGAGAGACGAGATCGTGACCCGCATCAAGCAGGCCATGCCAGAACGGCATTACGAGTATCGGACTATAGAATGAATTCAGTAAATGGATAATTTTGAACTTAAGGGTTTGGTGGTTCCGGTGCCGGCGCCGTTTGTGGAAAGCGGAGCGGTGGATTTCGGGGCGTTTCTGGCGCACCTCGACTGGCTGGCCGAGTGCGGCGTACGCAATCTGCTGGTGAACGGCACGACCGGCGAATTCTTTTCGCTGACACCTGCCGAGCAGTTGCAACTGTTGCAAGTCGCCCGCGAAAACTGGGATGGGATCATTATCGCCCATACCGGCAGCCCGGTGCTTTTCCAAACATTGGAAACCGCCCATGCGGCCGAAGAGATCGGGGCTGATTTTCTGGCCTCACTGCCGCCGTTTTATTTTGCCGGCGCGCCTGCCGATGGCCTTGTCCGCTGGTTCAACGAGTTAGCGGAATCCACCGCGCTTCCGCTGATCCTCTACAATTTTCCGAAGCATACCGGTAATCCGCTGACAGCGGAGATTCTGGCGCAGGTTCCGCACTATGGAATGAAAGATTCGTCCGCCGATCTGTCGCTGATTTCGGCGACGCCGCGTTACTTTGTCGGCGGCGACCGAAAAATCTGCGCCGCGTACGCTACCGGAGCGAAAGGGTTTGTCAGCGCGTCATCGAACGCCGATCCGCTGCCGTACGTCCGCATCGAAACGGAACAGAGCGCGGAGAACCAGGTGGCGGTGGATAAAATTTATGAGCAGTTCTCCGGTCCGTTCGCCATCGCCCGTATCAAGCAGGCACTTTCAGAAATTCTGCCCGGCTATCCGCCGTATGTCCGCCCGCCGCTGACCAGAGAGCCGTTATGAAAAAACGGATTCTATTTCTCCAGCTTCCGCTGCTGGATAACGACACGTCGGCACAGCGCGAGAATTTTCCGTTCGCGGCGCTCTGGCTTTCGCATGTGCTTTCACAGCATCCCGAAGGCGAATTCTGGGACGTGGTGACCGCTCCGGCAAAGTGGGACGAACTGGATAACGCCCATTTGGTTCAAGAGATTCTGGCCAGCGGTGTCGAAGCCGTGGCGTTTACGCTATGCCTCTGGAACGTCGAGCGCGGGCTGCGTGTCGCCCGTTTGCTGAAAGAAGCCCGTCAGGAACTTTTTCTGATGGCGGGCGGGCCGGAGATTTCGGAAGATCATCCGTTTCTGCTGGAGGAGCCGGTTTTTAACGCGCTGGTAACCGGCGAGGGCGAGGCGGTTTTTCCGGAGATTCTGAAAGGCATTCGTACCGGTAAAATGCCGGTGTATGACAACGTGCTGATTTCATCGTCCGATGGTTGGAAGAGAGGGAATAAATCGCCGCCGCAGATTGATCTGGCGTCGGTTCAGATTCCGGTGGCGATGTTGCGCGAGTGTATTAAAGTACGCCCGTCAGTTTATGTGGAAACCTCGCGCGGTTGTCCGCTGACCTGCACGTACTGCCGCTATCACCATTTGCAGAAGGGAGTTCGTGCGCTTCCGGCGGAAGCGGCGGCCCAGCGCGTTCAGCAGTTGCGCGCTGCCGGTGCGCGGGAAATCCGCTTTGTTGATCCCACTTTTAACGCCCGCGCCGACTTCACTCATTTGCTGGAACGACTGGCGGAAATCAACACCGACCGGAAGCTGGGATTTTTCGCCGAGCTGCGCGCCGATACGTTAACGGCGGAACAGGCAACGCTGATGGCCAAAGTCAATTTTGTGGAGGTGGAAGTCGGCGTGCAAAGCACCGACCCGAAAGTTTTGCGAGCCATCCGTCGTCCGGCAAATATCGCGCAGGTTGAAAAAGGAATCCGTTTGCTGACTGGCGCGGGAGTGAAGGTGACGCTCGACCTGATGTATGGTCTACCGGAGCAGACGCTGGATGACGTACTCCGCAGTATCGAATGGGCGCGCGGCCTCGGACCGAACATCAATATCCAGTGTATGCAGACGCTTTTGCTACCGGGAACTGATCTGCGCGAACAGGCGGAGCAGTACGAAATGAAAGCGATGGCGCTTCCACCGTACGGCGTGTTTTCGACTTCGACGATGTCGGAAAACGATATGCGCCAGATTGAAGTTTTATTGCACGATAGCGCCGAACTGCCCGCCGATTTGGTGACGTCGCGATTCACCGGCTACCGGCTGCGCGGTCTGTTTAAGGAACGAGTCGGACAGAATCGTCGTGCGGTGATGATTCACGGAAGCGACTTGGCGGAAATCTGCTGGACGATCGAGCAGGCGATTGTTAACGACCCGGACATACTCTGGCAGTTTGTGCTTTGTCCGGAGCGCGAAGAGCCGATCGGATTGCTGGAAGCGTTGATTAAGACGATCAAAAAACAACCGCCGCATTTGCTGGATCGGTACGCTTCGGCGGAGCTGTTCGGCCAGATCGCTTCACGCCGTATTTTTGTCCGGTTACAAAAAGGCAGGAAGTACGCCGCCGTCTGGCGCGAACAAGTCGAAGAACTGCTCGGGCGTCATTTCGTATAAATGCTATTTGAATCGGCCCGCCGGACTGATACCTTCTCCGCCTTCTTATGGCATTACTCAGTTTACAGAATCTTCATATCGCGTTCGGCGGACCGGCATTGCTGGACGGCGTGACGCTGCAAATCGAGCCGGGCGAGCGCATCTGTCTGGTCGGACGTAACGGTCAGGGTAAATCCACGCTACTGAAAATTGTCAGTGGCGATCTGGAGCCGGATAAAGGTGCGATTGTCCGCTCGCGTGAGGTACGGATTGCGCGGCTTCAGCAGACGGTTCCGCAAGATATTCAAGGGACGGTTTTCGATCTGGTTTCCAAGGATTGGAACCACGAACACGCGCTGGATCATCCGGTGGAGAAGGCGATCTCGCTGCTGGGGCTTGATCCGGAGCAGGAATTCTCCTCGCTGTCCGGCGGGATGCGCCGCCGCGCGCTGCTGGCCAAGGCGCTGGTCAACGAACCGGATCTGCTGATTCTCGACGAGCCGACCAACCATCTCGACATTGATTCCATCCAATGGCTGGAAAACTTTCTGCTGCGCTGGCGCGGCACGGTACTGTTCGTCACGCACGACCGCGTCTTTCTGAAAAAACTGGCGACGCGCATTGTCGAACTGGATCGCGGAAATCTGACCAGTTGGGCCTGCGACTACGAAACCTATTTGAGCCGCCGGCAGGCGCTGCTCGAAGCAGAAGAAGGGCAGCGGGCGGAATTCGACCGCAAGCTGGCGCAGGAGGAAGTCTGGATCCGCAAAGGGATCAAAGCCCGGCGTACGCGTAACGAAGGCCGCGTGCGCGAACTCGAAAAACTACGGGTTGAGCGTTCCCAGCGGCGCGAGCGAACCGGTACGGTTAAGATGCAACTGAACGAAGCGGAGATGTCCGGGCGCAAGGTGATTACGGCCAAAAATATTTCGTGCGGCTACGGCGGCGCGGATATTATCAAAGAGTTTTCTGTCGAAATCCTGCGCGGCGACCGCATCGGAATTATCGGCCCCAACGGATGCGGGAAATCCACGCTGCTCAACGCGCTGTTGGGTCAGCTCGCGCCGAGGCAGGGCGAAATTAAACATGGCACAAAGCTGGAAATTGCCTATTTCGATCAGCACCGCATTACGCTCAATGAGGAAAAGAGCGTGAAGTGGAATCTCTGCATGGATAACGATTATGTCCAGACCGGCACCGGCCGGCAGCATGCGATCGGCTATCTCCAGAATTTTCTCTTTTCGCCCGCTGACGCCCGGCAACCGGTCGGCTCGCTTTCGGGCGGCGAGCGGAATCGTCTGATGCTGGCCAAAATTTTTGCACAGTCCTCCAACGTACTGGTGCTCGACGAGCCGACCAACGATCTCGACGTCGAAACGCTCGACCTGCTCGAAGAGCTGCTGGTGGAATATCAGGGAACGGTGCTGCTCGTCAGCCATGACCGCGCCTTCATCAATAATGTGGTAACTGAGACGCTCGTGTTCGAAGGAAACGGGCAGATTGGTGAATATGCCGGCGGCTATGACGACTGGCTTTCTCAGAGATCAGGGGTCAGGAGTCAGGGGTCAGGAGTCGGGAGTCAGAAGGCGGAAGAACCGAAGAAGGCCCAAAAGCGGAAGCTGAGTAATCGCGAGCGCGAAGATCTCAGAACTCTGCCGAAAAGGATCGAGCAACTTGAAGTAGAACTGGCCGGACTGAATCAGAAACTGAATGAGCCGGACTTTTACCGTCGCCCGGCTGATGAAATTAAAACCGTCACGGAACGCGCCGCCGCAGTTTCTGTAGAGATGGATGCCGCCTTTGCCCGATGGGCAGAGATTGAAGAACGCCAGACGGATTGATCAGCCTTCGAGCGATCGCAGGAGATCCTTTAATGCCTGCTCAGATTCCAACGCCGTTTGGGGTTTCTCGGCGTAAATTTGGCCCAGTTTCTGAAGTCCTGCAACCAATGTCTGTTTGGTGGATTTGGTGATGTGTCCGGGGTTGGTATAGAGGTCCTCGATCAGTTTTTCGAGCGCCCGGCCCAGTTGGCCTTGTACTGTACCCTCATTCTCTTTCAGTGCTTTGTTGATATGGAGGAGGGAGGCTTTATAGATTTTCAGCAGTACGTTGTGCAACATAGAGGCTTCTTCGGAAGCGACGAACTGCGCAAGCAGAGCGGGAATTTCGGCGACTGTCGGATTCTCGGTCAGGGCGATGGCGTCCGCGGTTATAAAAACCTCCCTTGATGGCACCTGATCCAGAATCTTTTTGACTTCAGCAATCAGCAGTTTGGGCGGACACTGTGATTTTGCGAGAATTTTATTAACACCCAGCTGCGTGGCTTCATCGACCAGTGTCCGGATGTACGCGCTGGAAAAAATGATAACGGGAACATGCTTAAACAGCGGGACGGCCCGGATGGCTCTGAGCAGCTCCACGCCGGAGATCCCAGGCATATTCAGGTCGAGAATGATCATATCCGGGCGGTTTTTTTCGAGTTTTTCGATAGCCTCATTCCCGCTATGCGCCGTATCTATAGCAAACCCCTCATTCTGCAACTTAGCTGCATAGAGCGTGGTTACGAACTTGTCATCATCAATAAGCAGAATTGATTTCATGATGCGCACGAACCGTTAAGGTTAATTTTCAGACTGAGGCGAATTTTCACAATATATATACCTATGCCGTTGGATACATCCATCAGATACGGAACTATACGGTCTTGATGCCAGAGTGCAACGGGAAAGAAATGAAAAATTTGTGAAGGCCGCAGATTGGCGGGTTTCGCCTTGTGCGCCGGATTGGAATCCGTACCATGTCCGGCTTCTGTTTTTTAATGCATGGTGAACCCGTTATGTGGATATATCTTGGACTGATTTCAGCTGTACTGCTTGGCCTTTACGACGTTTGCAAAAAGCATGCGCTGAACCATAACGCCGTGCTCCCCGTACTATTTTTATCCACGGTTGCCGGCTTTATGCCGATGCCATTCTTTTGGGCGGCTTCCCGGCTCGTCCCGGAGGTGATGCAGCAAATGCACTGTTATGTGCCGGTTGCCACATTGTCTGAGCATCTGCACATTTTGATCAAAGCGGTGATTGTATCCGTTTCGTGGGTTCTGGCCTATTTTGCCATGAAGCACCTGCCGATTTCTCTCTTTTCGCCGATCCGCGCCTCAGGGCCAGCCTGGACTCTGCTCGGGGCGGTTTTGTTTTTCCATGAACGCCCGATTCCGATGCAGTGGGCCGGGATTGCTGTGATCTTCTGTTCCTATTACGCCTTTTCTGTGATCGGACAGAAGGAGGGGGTGGTATTTCACCGCAGTCGCTGGATCCTCTACATCTTTCTCGCCACACTGATCGGCAGTATCAGCACTCTTTACGACAAATATCTAATCCAGCAACTTGGCTATACTCCGATGCTCGTCCAGTTCTGGTTCGCCTTCTACAATGTGGCGTTGCTTGGGCCTTTTACCGCCTGCGTCTGGTGGCCGAAGCGCAAGGAATACACGCCGTTCGAATGGCGCTGGAGCGTCTCGGCAATCGGACTGTTGCTGATCGCCGCCGACTTTGTCTACTTCAACGCCGTCAAAAATCCCGATGCACTGATTGTCATCCTTTCCCTGCTGCGGCGCAGCAGCGTGGTGGTTTCCTTTGCGGTCGGTGCGTTTATATTCGGTGACGTCAACCGCCGCGGTAAAGCCTGGGCGCTGGCCGGCGTTCTCGCCGGGGTGATTTTGATTGTTCTGGCGTAAAAGGTTGCAAGGTTTGGAAAAAAAGATTCGGAAAAGCGGTTGGGGCAGGGCAATATCCGTTGCATTATGAAACGAGCTACATGGGTTTCCATTACAGTTGTTGCGGTTGGGCTGGCTATTCTGCTGAGCGCGGCCAATCTTTTTCTGGGCAGTTTAAATCAGGATGAAGGTTGGTACCTTTATGCTGCGAAACAAATCACCCAGGGTCAGGTGCTCTACCGCGACTTCATGTTCACGCAGGGATCTGCGCTTCCCTATATCTATGGCGTGCTTTTTCCCATCATCAAAAAGTTCGGTGTTGAGGGTGGACGGCTGATCACCGCGCTGTTCGGTTTAGCCGCCGTGGGCTGTGCGGCGTGGCTCGCCATACGCTCTGTTTCTGTCAAGCACCGGAAAGCGGCTGCGTTATGCGCGTTTATTCTGGCGGGCGTTAATGTTTACCAGAGTTATTTCACCGTCATTGTGAAAACCTACGCACTATGCGCCTTTTTCCTGACGGCCGGTTTTGTGGCGCTGAGCTATACCAGTAGCAACCGTCGCGGTGCCATGGCCGCTTTCTGGGGCGGCTTTCTGCTGGCGCTGGCGGCCTGCACTCGGCTTTCGGCCGGAATTGCGCTGCCGGTGGCGGGGCTCTGGCTGATATGGAACCGCAAAAAAGTTTTTCCGCTGTCGTGGATTGCCTTCGGGCTCGGCGGCGGTTTTATTCTCCTGATCGGGCTGGGCACGTTCTTTTTGCTGGCTCCGGAAAACACCGAATTCGCGCTGTTCGGTTACCATGCCGGGCGCTCGCCCGGCGGGCTGATGCAGATGATCGCGCTGAAAGCCGGTTTTATTTCCCGTTCTGTACAGGCCTATTTCGTCTTCTCTGCGGGGCTTTTGCTGACCTTTGCTCTGCAACGACTGCATTGGCCGGTCCGTGAGCGCGGGTTTGAGGAAATGACGCTGGACAGCCGTCCGAACCTGATTGAACTGTTGCGCGAGGCGAATGCGGAACGCTCACCGTTTGCGCAAAGTTTCGTTTCGCTTCTTTGGTTTTCCGGCGCGCTGATTACGCTGGTACACTTTTTGGCGCCGTTTCCGTATGACGATTATCAGGTGATTGTCTATCCGCTGCTGTCCGCCGCGCTGGCGGTGACGCTGGTGCCGCACTGCCCGGAACGACAGCAGTTGCGGGCGGTCTTTGCCGTGTTGTTGATCTGCACCGCCGCTTCATTTTCTTCACCGGTGAATCAGGAATGGCTAATCCGCGGGCGCGACCGGATCTGGTGGAAGTTCAAAGAAACGCCCGATCTCCTGGCTTTACAGAAGGTCGGCGCAGAGTTGCGCGGAAAACTTGGCGAGGACGGCCTTTTGCTGACGCAGGACACCTATCTGGCAATTGAAGCCGGTGCCCGTGTGCCGCACGGCATGGAGATGGGGCCGTTTTCCTATTATCCCGACATGCCGCGTGAACAGGCAGAAAAACTGAATTTGCTTAACAAAGAGATGTTGATGGAAATCCTCTCAAAGGCGCACGCGCCGGTTGCGGCCCTCAGCGGCTACGGCCTGACCATCCGCTCGCCGGAAGTTGCGGAGATTTCTTCCAATGACCGGAAAGTGGTACAGGCTGCTTTGGAGAGCAAGTACACGAAATGCTGTGAAGTCGAAAATTTTGGTCAGGCTCATACCACACTCGAAATCTTTGAACGCAAATGAAGATCTCCATTGTCATTCCAGCCCACAACGAAGAGCATCGGCTTCCGCCGATGCTGGAAGCCTACGCTAAATACTTTGCCGAAAAGTACGGGAACGAAGCCGAGCTGATCGTGGTGCCTAATTTTTGCAGTGACCGTACAGCGGAAGTGGCGCGAGGCATTGGTCTGCGTTACCCGCAGGTGAAGGTGATTGAGGAGGCGAAGCGTGTCGGCAAGGGCGGGGCGGTTTTGCTGGGTGCGCAGTCGGCGGAGGGCGATCTGATCGGTTTTGTTGACGCAGATGGCGCGACTTCACCCGAAGCGTTTGACGACCTCGTTCAAAAAATCAGTCTGGACGGATGTATTATTGCTTCCCGCTGGATGAAAGGGGCGGATGTCAGTCCGAAACAGCCGCTTTCGCGTCGTGCGGCTTCGCGTTGTTTCAATCTGCTGGTGAGGGTTCTGTTCGGGCTTAAGTTGACGGACACGCAGTGCGGAGCCAAACTGTTCCGGCGCGAAGTGATTCAGCCTGTACTGCGCAATTTAGGTGTGACGAACTGGGCGTTCGATGTGGACATGCTGTTTCAGGCGAAACGCCTTGGGGCTTCTATCCGCGAGGTTCCGACAGTCTGGCACGATGTGAGCGGTTCTAAAGTTGAGATCGGCCGGTCGTCGGTGAATATGTTTGTGGCGATGGTCCGGCTGAGGATGTTCTATTCGCCATTTCGTTTTATGATTCCGATGCTCGGACGGCTGGCCGAAAAGCTGTTGCGCTATTCGGGGTAAAAAAAAACGGCGCACCCGAAGGTGCGCCATTCTTACGATGTGAATCGCTGCTTTTTACCAGCGTGATTCACGGCGTTCGCCGCCACGGTCGCCGCCGCCGCCGAAGCCGCGTCCGCCACCGCCGCCGCCACCACCGCTACGACGTTCGCCAGCCGGTTTGGGCTGGGATTCGTTGACGCGGATTGCGCGCTGCATGAACTCTGAACCGTTCAATGCTTCGATTGCAGCCTGACCTTCGCTCTGGTCCGGCATTTCGACAAAGCCAAAGCCTTTGGAGCGTCCCGACATACGGTCGAGAATGACACGGGCCGATGTGACCTTGCCGTGCTGCTCAAAGAGTTCCTGCAGGTCAGGGTCTGTTGCCGAATACGGCAGATTTCCTACGTAGATGTCCATCTGTTCTTTCCTCTCATGTGTCATACTCAACTCTATTTCAACCAATTCGTAACCCATGACACAGGGCTTTTGAACCGATGCAACGTCCCTTTGGACGAACGCAACGGGGAAGATGACACATTGCCTTTTAAAATGGAACTCTTATTTTTCAATGCTTTAGGGAACTAAAAAACAAAATTTTGACTGCCGCCGGGGCCGGGTTCCGGTTATGTTTACGCCGCTTGAATACGATGACAAAACTCCGTTGCAGACTCACCGCGCTTTTTGCGGATGATCTGCTGAGGCATACGGCGATCCTGTTCGCCGGTATGATGGTGGTGCATGTCTGCAATATGGCTTATCAGATGGTGGCGGGCCGGGCGTTGCCGGACGAGGAGTTTGCTCTGCTGGCGGCATTCCTCGGTGTGCTGGCTATCATTAGTTATCCGCTCTCTACGCTTACTACCGGGTTGAGCCACTACAGCAGTCTGCTCCGGCAGGAGGGGCGCACCAGCGATATCAAACGCCTGTTACGCAAATGGATGTTGCTGACCGGCGTTCCGGGCTTTTTGCTGGGGGCGGCGGTGGTTGTATTTAATGGGCCGGTCGCTGGCTATATGTATCTGGATCGTTTCGCGCCGGTGATCATCGCCGGCGCGGCGCTTCCGGCAATGTTCTGGCTTCCGGTCTTGACCGGCGCAGGGCAGGGCTTGCAACTATTCGGCTGGAGTTCGGTTTCAAGTGTCGCCGGCGCGATGCTGAAACTTTTGCTGGGTGCCGGGCTGGTCTGGTTCTGGCATTCATCCTGCGGCTGGGCTCTGCTGGGATTCGATGCGGGCGTTTATATTTCGGCGGCGGTGCTGGCCGTCGGGCTGTTCCTGATCCTGCGTGGCAGACCGGAAACCGATAAGCCGCTGCCGAGCATGCGGTTTTATCTGTTACAAAGTTTTTCCCCGTTGATGGCGTTTGCTGTGCTGATGAACGTGGATGTGCTGCTGGTGAAGCATTATCTTCCGGACAACACCGAATTTGCTTTTGCCTCCACGCTGGGGCGGATTGTGGCATTCCTGCCAATGGCTGTGGCAATGGCAATGTTTCCAAAAGTCGCTTCGGCGGATGGGGTAACTTCGGAACACCGGCGGATTTTCTTCCAATCATTCGGTTACACGGCGTTTTTTGTGGCGGTGGCGGCCATCCTCTGTTTGGTTTTTCCTCAGTTGCTTTTGCACATTCTTTTTGGAAAACACGCTACAGATTCGATGGTTCAACTGACCCGTCTGATGGCTCTGGCTATGTCAGCTTCCGCGCTGCTGAACGTGGTGATTCAATTTTTGCTGGCCCAGCGCCGATTTAAAGAAACAGCCGCAACGGTGGCAACCTGCGCTCTCTACTTGGTTGCTGTGCACTTTTCTCACAGCGAGGCCCGGCAGGTTGCTATTGCGTCCGGTATTTCCAATGTTATTGCATTGCTGGCTGGACTTTATTCTGTGCTTCAGATGAAACCGGTCACTCGACCGTGAACACCTTCCGGTAAAAAACCTGCCGGGCATTGGCCGGCCAGTCTTTTGATGGACGGATTCCCCACGGAACCGATTGCATACCGACGTGTTCGTTAGGCTTGCAGAAAATATACGGCTCTTCCGGCGGACCTTTCACCCAGCAGTTTAAAGACTCCCACGATGAATCATCAAAACTTGCGGTGTTCCAGCCGTCAGCCGGATTGAACGAAAATTTCCAGGTGCCGTCGGTGCCAACGATCCGGTTTCCATATTTTAGAGCCAGTTGCAACCAGTCGGGATAGTTTTGTCGGCCAGCCTGAACAGCCAGAACGTGTTTGCCCGGAGCGAGGTTTACCGTTTTAAACTGCATAGCCTGCGGGTCGCCGAACCGGCCAATGATTGCGCCGTCCAGAAAAACCGTGGCGGACATATTGGCATAAACGCCGAGCAGGGCCTGACCGGCCGGTATGGTTTCACCGTTACGGTAGTTTTCCAGCCTTTGGAAAAGCTGTGGTGCGAACGGCGCGTCTTTGAACTCTTCCAGATAGGTTCTGATGGTGTCCTGCGCCGCCGTGTAATCGCCTAGCCGCTCTCTATCATTCACCTCGGTCATCAGCGTCAGTTTGCTGAGCGGGTCGGGTTCTGGATAAACCGATTGTTTCCCAATGTCGGAATCCGCCGCCTGCGGCCGGTCCAGATAATAGAAGGAGACGCTTTCAAAAGCGGCGTGACTGGCGTGATCCGGTCCGCGTTCAAAAGTCATCTTGAACGAGTTGGTGAAGACGACCGGATCGGCCTGATGAATCCGGTACTGCACAGTGCGGAACGGCGCTTTGAAAACGATGCCGTTCAGTGGCGAGGCCAATGCGTTACCGTAATACCAGCCGCCATTGAAATAATCCTCCAAACCAGTGCCTTTCCAGCCTGGCGTTATTTCGCCATCCACAGCGATCAGCTCGTCGCCCTCAAGAACCCACCAGCTTTGATCCAGGCTGCGCACACCCAACATGCAGCCAACGTATTTGCCTGAGCCGGACGTTTTTAAAATGGTGTGCGGTTTACCAGCATCCTGTGCGGTGCTTTTTTTCCATCCGCTGTGCAGGTATCCGTGTGTTGGCTGCGGCTTTTCGGTAACGGCCGCGATGACAACGGGAGCCGGACCTTCGATTTTAATAACCGCCGACGACTTGAACGGCATCGGGAAGCGCAGACTCAGCGTTTCGTTGGTCATGCCGAAATAGAGGCTCTGATAGCGTGTGCGGCTCCACATACTGCCGCACAGCGCGCCGAGCGGCGCTTCTACGCTGGGCGAGGAGTTCCCATCCCAGTAAATGCGAACGGTCGTCTCCTGCAGGGCCGTTTCAATCGCGGCGGGAGATGAAAAGCCCGTCCAGTCCGGAGTGAATTGAAGTTCCTGAATAAGGCCCGGCCCTTGCAGTTCGAGACGATTTTGTTTTCCCAGTCCCGGTTGAGCCGGAGCGCGGGCATTCCAACGGGTTTTTACTTCGCCGATGGCGGCGACGGCTCCGGTGCTTAGCGGTAGTTTAAAACTTTCCACCGTCTGTCCGGCGGGCAGGGCATTATAGGCGATCTGGTAATAGAGTTTGTCATCCTTGGTCGCCGCCTGCTCCATGATGATCAGCCGTTTTTCAAAAGGAATCGGCAGCCATGAGAACCAGCAGTAGGGTTCGTAACCCGCCAGCGGCAGGGTGAGCGGCTCTTTTTTCCCGCACCATTCGTCCAGCGTGGTTTCAATGGAGGGGGATTTTTCTCCGTCGAAATAGAATCGGATTTTTTTCGAGCCGTCTTTCGAGCCGGTGGACCAGAAGCGCGAGATGTAGCCGGGGCCTTTCAGGTCAGCCAGCACCATCCAGCCGTCCGGCCCCTGTTTCAGAAAGTTTCCGTAGTCATTGTTGCCGCCGCTCCGGTCATACGAAGTGACAATCTTTGCGCCCGGCGCATCCAGACTGGATATTTGCGCAGGATCGGCGAGTCGTTTCACTAGCGTTTCGTAAGGAACCGTTTCCCTCTTCGGCCCGTCGGAACAACCCGTGAGCAGGAGAAGAGAAGTCGCGATGAAGATCGGGGCAGAGCGTAAGTGCATGAATCCATTCCTTTTTTAATGCGTACCTGTTGGTTCTCTGATTTACTCTTCTCCTTCAAATTAATCCAGAACCACCTTATTGGAAAAAGCATGAAAAAACATCCGTTGGTTTTTGTCGCGCTGTTCTTTTTAGTCCTGTCGCTGATCATTTTTCGCTGCTGCCTGACTGGCGGGGTTCTCTTTACCACCGATGACAACATCGGCCACCTCGCCGCCCGCGCCTCCGGCATCCCGTCTGTCTTCTTCGGCGGCTGGTACGACAGCGCATTGGCTGGGTTCCCTGATTCTCTAAATCTCAACTGGACCAATCTCAACCTCTGGTTCCAGCCATTACGCTTTTTCACCAACTGGATGCATGCGATTGACCTTATTCTCAGTTCGCTACTATTGGCTGGCTTTCTGCGACTTCGTCGCTGCGGATTGCCCGCCTGTCTACTTGGCGCGCTGACCGCCTTCTGGGTCGGAAGCAACTTCACGCTCGCCTACGCCGGACATATCGGCAAATTTGGCGTCGTTCTTTTTGCCTCCGCCGCGCTCTACTGCATCGAAAAAACTGCGCAGACCCGCCGTATTCCGTGGGCCGTGCTAACAGGCGGCGCTCTCGGCGCCATGTTCACCGAGCAGCAGGACAGCGCGCTTTTCATGGCGCTCATGCTCGGTCCGTATCTGCTTTTCGCTCTCTGGCGCGAAGACAAAAAAGCCTTCTGGAAATCTCTGCTCAAACTCGCCGCGCCTGTCTTTGTCGTTGCGTTGCTGGTCGCATCGCACTCACTGCTCAGCGGCTACCGCAGCGCCGTGCAGGGCGTGGCCTCACAGTCGGCGGAAAATCCGCAAGCCAAATGGGAATTCGCCACCCAGTGGAGCTGGCCGCCCGAAGAGAGTATTGATTTCATCGCCCCCGGCTACACTGGATGGCGCAGCGGCGAGCCCGCCGGCCCGTACTGGGGCTGTATGGGTCGCAGCGCCGGCTGGAATAAAATGACCCAGCAGGGCTTCATGAATTTCAAACTGGAGAACACGTATCTTGGCATCCTTCCGCTACTGCTCGCGCTTTTCGCTATTGTGCGCGGTGTCGGCCGCCGCGAAGCGCGCCCCGACGCCGTCTTTTGGGGCTGCGCCGCCGGAGTGATGCTATTGCTCGCTTTCGGAAAATATTTCCCGCTTTATGGTGCGCTCTATCATCTGCCCGTCATCAACAACATCCGCAACCCGAATAAATTTCTGCAGGTCTTTCAACTCGCTGTCGCCGTGCTCGCTGCGTTCGGCGCGCAGGAACTGTTCAGAAGCGTGGAGCAGAAAACCAAACAACGATTTCTGTGGATTGCGGTTGGCGCGGCTGGAATTCTTTTTCTTTGCGCATTAAGCAGTTTCTCCGGTCGAGGCGAGACTGTATCGAATCTCATGATGCAAGGTTATCCGGGGCGAGGGTGGTCCAGTGAAGAGGCTAGGGTGATCGTCTCTAATCAAACCCAAGCTTTGTGGTATGCGGCGGCTATGGCCGCCGTTGCCGTCGCGCTATTCGCTTTTCCAAGGTTTGGAACAGCGCTTCGGTTCCGCAATGGGATTGCTGTAGTAGCAGTGCTGATTGTCGCCGGAGACGCCGCGTTGCTGTCGCGCCACTATATTCAACCGCTTCCAGAAAGTTTAATTGCCGAAAATGACGTCACTCGCACGCTGAAACAGCAGCTCGGCGTACAGCGTGTCGCGCTGGTCACTCAGGACAGTTTTTATAACAGCTGGCTGACTTATCTTTTCCCGTATCACGACATCCGCGCTTTCAACATCACCCAGATGCCGCGCATGCCCGAAGAGTACAGCCGCTTTCTCAGTGCGCTCGGAAAAAATCCGTTGCGCATGTGGCGGCTGGCGGGCGTCACCCACTTGATGGGCCCGGCGCAGGTTGCTGCGCAACTCCCCGCCGGTGAGTATGAGACGGTTTTTTCCTATAACGTCGGCGGCACACCGGAAGGGGATATTATCGTTTCTTCCGCCCCGCGGGGTCAGCACATTATTCTGCGCGACCGCCAGCCTGCGCCGCGCTTTGCGCTGATCGCCGGATGGAAAAAAGTGAGCGATGACGCCGCACTGGCGGAGCTGGCTAATCCGAAAGTTCCAATGTTTGGAAACGTCCTGCTTGCGCCGGACGCCGACGTACCTCCGTCCTCAGGACAGGGCATTGTCGGAACGGTTGAAGTGCTTGGTTACAAAACCGGACACGTCCAGTTGCGCACACAGTCGGAGCAGGCCGCGCTGTTACGTATTGCCGATAAATTCGATCCCGGCTGGCGGGCGGCAATAGACGGACAGTCCGCCGCTGTTCTGCGTGCCGATTATCTTTTTCAGGCGGTCTATGTTCCTGCCGGTACGCACGAAGTTGAACTGAAAATCACTGCTCCGCATCAAACCCTCTGGCTCCAGTTTGCCGGAATGGCCGTTTGTTCAGTCGCTGCCATTTGCGTTATTCTGCCGAAGAAAAAGAAAACTGCATGAACCCGAATCTTTCTATCGCTATTCCAACCATGGGCCGCCCAATCCTGGTGCGTACATTGGAGTCCGTTCTGGCGACGAAAGGCGCGGATCAGATGGAAGTGATCGTCGTCGGCGAAATCCGCGACAGCGATGTACTGCAGAAAGTCACAGCGATCGTTTCGGCGAATCCGAACGTGCGCCATATTTCCATCTCGTATCCGGACGGCGATTCCAGTCGTAAGAAAAACCGCGGCGCGGAGGAAAGCCGTGCGGACATTGTCGCGTTTCTGGATGACGATGTGGTGATTGCTCCTGACTGGCCGGAACATATTTTAAAAGCATTTGAAAATCCTGCGGTTGGTCTGGTCAGCGGCCCGAGTCTTGTGCCGGAGGACATCAATTTATCGGCGCGATTGGCCGGGTTGGCGCTGACCTCACGGGCGGCCGGTTATGTGGCAGAGCGTTACCGGATCGGGAACACCGCTGTACGGGAAATAACCTGGAGCCGGATTATCGGATGCAACGCCGCCTACCGCAAAACCGTCTTCCAGCAGATGGGCGGCTTCCCGCCGGAATTTTATCCGGGTGAAGAGATGATCGCCGCGTGGCGCACGCAACAGCTCGGACACAAACTGCTCTTTATTCCCGCCGCATGGGTTTATCACTATCCCCGGCAATCAGTGAAACGCTTCTGCCGACAGATGTGGGGCTACGGCGCCACGCGCATCCGCCTGAAACGCGCCGGAACCGGCTTCGAATGGACCACGCTGATTCCTGCCGTCTGGGTCTTTTCGCTGGTTACATTGGTGCCCGCCGCGCTGATCTGTAACCTTTGCGCCGTTCTGCTCAGACTGGATCTTGGACTTTATGCGCTGATGGCGGCGGCGGTTGCTCTCGAAACGGCTGCACAGACCCGGCGCGCGCGCGACCTGCTGGTCTTCTTCATGATTCCCGTCATGCATCTGAGCTACGGCTTCGCCGAATGGTTTGAATTCTTCCGCCCGAACCGCGACCTCAGCGAAAACAAATAGGGCCGGTCAGCCCAGAAACTTTTCCATCGCCGCAAGGCCGTCGGGCGTGCCCATGTCGAGCAGGGGCGGCGCGGCGCGGAAGACACGCAATCGGCCTGCGGCGGCCAGCGACGGGAAAATATCGGTTTCAATCGAAATATTTTTATCCGGCTCAATCGACTCCAGCGCGCTTCGGCTGATGCAGTAAACGCCGGTGTTGATCCAGCCTTGTTCGCGCTCCGCTTTTTCGAGGAATGCGGTGACGCGATTGTTTTTATCAAACTCGACGGTTCCGTAGCGACCGGTCTTTTCAATCTGCGCGACACCGAGCGTTATCCAGACATCGGAAGAATTAAGGTGTGCTTTTTCCAAGGTTTGGAAATCAAGACCGGGCGTAAGGCTGTCGCCGTTCATAACAAAGTAGGGATTGCTCTGAATCCACGGCTCAGCGAATTTAATCGCACCGCCGGTGCCGCGCGGTTCGGGTTCGACGGAAAAGGTGATTTCCATGTCTTTTGGTGCATCGGTTTTCAGCCAGTCGCGCAGAACGTCAGCCATATAGCCGGCAGCGAGGTGAACTCGTTTAATTCCGCCGCGCCGCAACCATTCGAGCTGCCAGAGCAGAATCGGTTTGCCGGCGACAGGCACCAGACATTTCGGACGGTCGCCGTAGAGCGACTGGATGCGCGTGCCTTTTCCACCGAGCAGAATGACGGCTTGCATGATGTTAATTCTGTTTTTCTGCGGCCCGCAGACGGGCGGCGGTTGCCAGTATTTGCGCTGAATCCCGTTTGCGCAGCGGACGCGCCGGGCTTCCGACATACAGCGTCCACGGCTCAAGTTTCATATCGGCGGTCAGCAGTGTCATGGCTCCGGTGGAAACGCCTTCCGGAACGTGAACGCCGGGAAGAATGACTGTATTGGTTCCCAGCAGAACATGGTCTTCCAGCGTGATTTTACTGATAATGGAACGGGCCGCGAATTCCGGCGGGATAGTAGGGCCGACCAGTCCGCCGCCGCTGAAGTCATTCGAGGCGGCGATCAGGCGGCAACCGGGGGCGATGTTTACAAAATGGCCGATGTCGATGTGTGCGTCGCCGCCGATCAGCACGCCGTTGGCGCCGATGTGCGTGTAGTCGCCGACAGTTATGCCGCAGGAGACATAGGTGAAGTCGTCCAGAATGGTGTGATGACCGATGGAGCAAAGTTTCGGTTTACGGATACGGACGGTGCGTCCGATGATACTGTCGTGGCCGAGGCTTTTAAGCTCTGTAAGGTCGAAGAATATGTTGTTGCCGGTCATGACTTGGACCTTTCTTTTTTTCGCGGCAGAGCCGCGTAATGTTCAATGGCTGCGGCATATTTCTTTGCGGTGGCGGGAACCGAGAAGCGTTCCAGAATATCCAGCTCAGCCTGTACGGCAGCCCGGTTGCGCAGAACCGGATCTGTGGCCAGCCGGCGAATCAGTGCTTTGAAGGAGTCGCCGTCGTCAGCTTTGAACACAAAACCGTTTTCGCCATCGCGGATGACTTCAAGGATTCCCGGCAGGTCGGGGCCGATAACGGTTTTCCGGCAGGCCATGGAATGGAGCAGGGCACCGGGGATGATGTGAACATTTGATTCCGCACCGGTGCGCATGGCGATGCAGACGTCCGCCGCATTGCAATACTGCCCGACTTCGTGGACCGTTTTGAGCCAGCCGGTAAAGACGGCTCGCGATCCAAGACCGAGTTGCACGGCCAGTTCTTGAAGGGGCTTCAGTTCGGGGCCGGCACCGACCAGAAAAATACCGATACGCGGATTTTCGCGATAGAGGTCCGCCGTCCATTTCAGCAGGAGGTCGAGTCCTTTACCTTGGTGCATAACGCCGTGATAGAGCAGAACGACATCGTCCGAAGCGAACCCGCTGCGGCGGCGCAGGTCACTCTGGTCCTGGGGAAAGAAGGCGGACAGATCGGGGGCATCGTTGACAACACGGATCTGCTCTTCGCGGGCGCCGCAGTCGATGAGGCGTTTTCCAGCGGCGTCGGCCCGGCAGAAAAAGCCGTCCAGACAGCGGATCTCAAGCCGCTCCAGCGCTTCCGCCAGTTTAACGAACGGGCGGCTCCATGCTTTTCGTTCCAGGAAATTATGAACATGCCAGTCGCCGTAGGCGGTGGCTACGCGGGTGTTGCAGAACAGTTTAAAAAACAGACCGCACAGCGGGAGAATTTCGGAAACGAAAATGGCATCTGGTTTAAACCGGCGCATTTTCCACGCGGCCAGCGGCAGATAGAGAAACATCAGCATGGATTTGACGGTGATGTCGCGGGCGCAGCGGCGGTCAACATCCAGCGGAATTTCAGCCAGTTCGACGCCATTCGGGACTCCTCCGGCGGGTTGGCGGGTGTTGCGAAAGCTCAGATGGAGCACATCATTGTTCTCTGCCAGAGCGGTCAGCATCCCTTTGAACTCGGCGGCCAGATCATACTGCTCGGCCAGTTGGTAACGGGAAAAAACGGCGATTTTTTTGCGGTGCTGACTCGGATTCGACATTATCTATTCCCCTTGAAAAATCTACGGATGGCGTCAATTACCCAGTCGAGTTCTTCATCCGTAATGTTCGGCGAGCAGGGCAGCCAGCAGCCCTCGCGGCTGGCCTCGTCTGCGCCGGGATATGCCGATGATGAAGCGTAGGCCGGTTGTTTATGCAACGCTGGCCAGAAGGGGCGGAGGGTAATGCCTTGATTCTTGAGTGAATCCACCAGCGCGTCGCGCTGTTTGCTCTTAAAGTCCGGCCACATCAAATATCCGCCGTCCGCCGGGCGGGGCGTGAAGATCATTTCGGGAAGGTCGCCCAATCCGTCCAGATAACGCCGGTCAATTTCGCGGGAGCGTTCAATGCGGGCCGGCAGTTTTTTAAACTGTGACCGGGCCAGAGCCGCCTGCATGTCGGTGACTTTAAAGTTAAATCCGGTGACAGGGTGAACGTCACTGCTGCGCGACATCCGTCCGTGATCGCGGAGCCGGATCAGGTTGTCACGAACGTCTTCGCGGCGGGTCAGAACGAAGCCGCCTTGTCCGCTGGTGATGATTTTGGTCGGCGCAAGCGAGAAACAGCCGGCATCAGAGAGGGTGCCCAGCCAGCCCTCATTGCTTTTTGACCCCAGTCCTTCGGCTGTGTCTTCCACAATGGACAGATTATGTTGTGAAGCGATTTTCCGCAAAGCAGGTAATGCAGCCGGACGTCCGTTCAGGTGTACCGGTACAATCGCCTTGGTGTTCTTCTGCACCCGGCGGGCTGTATCGGCCGGATCCATATTGAAGGAGACCGGATCAACATCGACGAGAATCGGCTCGGCGCCGGTTAGGCGGACAGCGCTGGCTGTGCCGATAAAGGTGACTGCCGGTACCAGCACGGTGTCGCCGTGCCCGACACCAAGAGCTTTGAGCGCCAGAGCAATGGACGTTGTGCAGCTCGGCATGGTGACGGCATACGGAACGTCAAAGTAAGCCTGCAGCTCGCGCTCGAAGGCCCGGTTTTCGGGACCTTCATTGACAAAGCCGCGCACAACGGTTTGCCGAACGGCCTCACTGTCGGCGTTGTCCAGTACGGGAATAAACCAAGGGATTTCGCGATTTGATGTCATAGAAGTTATTCCAATGCTTGGAAAATAATGCGGCTGCCTTCGGCGCTGAAACCGAAACGGACCTCGTTGAGACCTTTGAGCATTTCACGCACGGCGGCCTGTTTTCCCGGTTCGACGTAAAGGCAGATGAAACCGCGTCCGCCTGCGCCGAGCAGTTTTCCGCCGCGCGCTCCGGCGGCGCGAGCGGCCTCGTAGGCCTGGTCAATCTGTGAGTTGCTGACGCCGTTGGCGAGTGAGCGTTTGAGCTGCCACGATTCGTGGAGCAGGTCGCCGAATTCGGCGAGCGGGCCTCCATCGGCGAGGATCCGCTCCGCGTGATCCACCATCTGCATCATGGTGAGAAGAGCTTTTTCATTTTCACCTGCGCGCTTTTTCTGATCCTGCAGGATTTTTTCGGCGGAGCTTTCGGTACCCATGTAGAAAAGAAGCAGGTTGCTTTCGAGTTCCTGCAGGCGGTCGGCGGTGACACCAATGCTCAGAACCTGTACGGGCTGTCCTTTGCGGAAGTTGATGCGGCGGAATCCGCCGTAGGCTGCTTCGTACTGATCCTGCCATCCGCCGGCATCACCAACGCGGTCGCGTTCTATGTGAATCGCCTGCCTCGCCAGTTCTTCGGGGGTGGTGCGCTGTCCGCGGAAGGCATAGAGCGCATTGAGCAGTCCGACGGTGAAGGCCGAGGAGGAACCGAGGCCGGTCTGTCCGGGTAAGTCAGCAACATGCGAAATTTCAACGCCTTCCTGCTGATTGAGCAACAGGAGCGTTTCGCGGATCAGTGGATGCTGAAATTCTTCCGGCTTGAGAACCGATTCGGTGCGCGAATAGCTGGCGCGGAAGCGGTGTTTGGAGAACGCGGTCAGGTGATGCACGGAAATGTAGCAGTATTTGTTGATGGTGCTGCCAAGAACCGTGCCGCCGTGCTGTTGGAAAAAGGCAGGAAAATCGGTGCCGCCACCGAAAAAGCTGATCCGAAATGGGGTCCTCGCAATGATCATTTCAATTTCACCTTTTTTCTCCGGGAACTTTTATATCTGGTGGGCCGAGTTCTAGCAATCTTTAGAAGCGAACGGTTTCTTCTTTGCCGGCACAGACGAATTACAAATTGCAAAGCCCCAGTTGAAGGGCTGACCGAACGATAAAAGATAGATGATCCACCAATACCATTTGTATTTCTGCATACATGGAAGCATAACAATTGAGAATCCGCCGAGATCTGATCGTTCAACAAACCTTGTTGCGGTTCCCTTGAAAAAAGACACGTTATGATCTTGGTTCCATCCCAACGCATTCAAAATCCAGTTCCCATTGTTTGGAATGGTGATGAACACTTCCCTGTCGTCTCCTTTTCGCAAATACATTGCGAGAATGTTCATAATAGCGTGCGGATGGTTCAAGTGCTCAAGGATTTCCATGCACAGTACAACCTGCGGCTGATAATCCTCTAGCGTGCGAGCAAGAAGATCACGACCATCCACCGTATTCAAATCTCCTGCGTATTTGACGTTCGGCTTGACGTCCCTATCAAAACATTCATATTGCGAAGCGTTTTGAGCAATCCGACGATATGACAAGCCAAACGGATGTGTTGTTTCATGGTTTAAGGGATGTTGCCCGCCTATGTCGAGGACGCGCTTTCCATGGCACATCTGTGCGGCATAATCTAAACGATCGATTAATTTTTTTTCGCATTTCATCATAGTCGAACCGTTCCTTCTTTTCGGGCTTTGAGAAACCACTGCGCGGTGCGGCGCAGGCCTTCTTCGAGAGTCGTGTTGCAGGAAAGCCCAAGGGCATTCAGCCGCGACACGGAGAAAATTTTGTCCATCTGTCCGTCGGGCTTGGTGGCGTCCCAGACAATTTCTCCGGTAAAGCCGGTGGCTTTTTTAACCGTTTCGGCCAGTTCGCGGATGGAGATGCGCCGTCCGGCGGAAATGTTGACCGGCTCGCTGGAGTCGTAGTTTTTGATAAACCACGGCACGGCGGCGGCGACATCGCCGGCATAGACGAAGTCGCGGGTGGGGCGGCCGGTACCGAAAGCAGTAATGGTTTTGTCGCCGCGCTCCTGTGCCTCGATGTATTTGCGAATCAGCGCAGGAATGACATGCGATTCTTCGAGGTTGAAATTGTCCCATTCGCCGTAGACGTTGCCGGGGATCAGAACGATCGAATTGAAGCCATGCTGGACGCGGTAAGCCCACGACTGGGTGATGAGCATTTTTTTGGCGACAGAGTATCCGGCACTCTCGATCTGCGGGTAGCCGTTCCACATCTGGTCTTCGCCGATGGGAGATGTGGCATTCGACGGATAGGAACATCCGCCCATGAAGGTGACAAATTTTTTGACGCCCGCCTTCCACGACTCGTGGAGCGTATGGGTGTTCATCGTCAGGTTTTCGTAAAAGAAATCCGCCGGACGCTTTTTGTTCGTGATGATACCGCCGGACTTTGCAGCCATGTGGACAACGCAATCGGGCTGAATCTCTTTCAACATGGCGGCGGACGCACCAGGCTCGAGCAGATCGTAGTCGCGGCAGCCGAGACCGATCAGTTCAGCCTCTGGAAAGGCTTCCTTCAGTCTCGGCATGAAATGATGCCCAAGAAAGCCCGTACTACCGGTGACGAGGATCCGCTTGAACATGTCTGCTCCGTTAGAGATTGGTGAAATCGTGGCGGCGGATCACCTGATAGCCTTTGATCAGCTCGCTGATCGCCTGCTGGATTGAAACCTTTGGCATGAAGCCGGTCTTTTCGATCTTTTCGTTGCTGACGATATAGTTGCGCTGGTCAGGATCTTTGCCAATTTCCGACTCCATGATGCAGAATTCCGGCACCTGCTTCTGGATTTCGAGGCAGAGTTCCATTTTTGAGAGGTTGGCTTCGCTCAAGCCGACGTTATACGCCTGATTTTTCATCGTATCGAAGTTCTTTATCGCATGGATGAAGGCGGAGGCGACATCCTGAACGTGGATGTAGTTCCTCTTAAAGTGCGCTTCGAACAGGATAACAAAACGGTCGGTTACGGCGCGGTAGGTGAAGTCGTTGACCAGCAGGTCGAGGCGCATGCGCGGGCTGATACCGCAGACGGTGGCGAGACGCAAGGAAACGGCGCGTCCGGTCGCCAGCAGATATTCCTCCAGTTCAACTTTGAGGGTGCCGTAGAGCGAAACGGGACGCAGGGGAGTTTCTTCGGTACAGAAAAGCCCTTCTTCGCCGATGCCGTAGCCGCTGTTGGTGGTGGGGGAAAGGATGATTTGTCCTTTACCGCTCAGGTCGGCCAGCATTTTAATGGCGTCCAGATTGATGGTGCGCGCCTCAATGGGTTTCTGATTGCAGACTGGAGCGCCAACCAGACAGGCCAGCGGGATAATGACATCCGCTTTAGCAAGATGCTTTTTAACGAAGTCCGGATGACGGATGTCGCCACGGACGATGGTCAGATCGGGGTTATGGCAGCAGTCGAGCAGAGAGGTCTGCCCATACATAAAGCTGTCGATCACAGTAACCTTGTGTCCCAGGGACAGCAGGCGTGGGGTCAGTATGGAGCCAATGTAACCGGCTCCGCCGGTAATAAGAATATTCATATACAGGAGATCCTTTCGTAAAAAATCCCGTTAAACATACCGGAGAACTCTAGATTACGGAAATTAAAAATTCGTGTTACCTTTTTGAACCGTGAATCTCGACTGCAAGCCGGTGTATTGCACTTGAATCGGTTTTTCAGTCTGATACCTTGCCTGCTCACCTGTCGGGCCGAGGATATGCGGGAACGAAGAGATATATGAGTGGCGGGCAAAAAGCTTTTTTTCTAGATCGTGACGGGGTGATCAATGTTGATCACGGCTATGTATTTCGCATTGAGGATTTTGAATTCATCAAGTCGGTTTTCCCCGTCTTAAAACGGTTGTTGGCAGAGAAGGGGTATAGGCTGGTTGTGGTGACTAACCAGTCGGGGATTGGACGGGGGTATTACACTGAAGATGACTTCCGTAAACTCAATGAATGGATGATGCGGAAGTTTGCAGAGCAGGACATTGAAATTACGGCTGTATACAGCTGTCCGCATGCTCCGGAGGAGAAATGTTTCTGCCGGAAGCCTGAGCCGGGTATGTTTCTGCAGGCCATCAGAGAATATGATATTGATCCATTGCGCTCATGGATGCTTGGTGACAAGGATACCGATATGGCAGCGGCCGAAAATGCGGGGATTCCGAACCGGGTGATGTTAGGCGGGGCGGATTCAGCACACTGTACGCACCGGATTTCCGAACTGATTGAGGTGTTGGATTTACTGGCTTGAACAAGCGCGAACCAGTTGAACAGGAGTATGTAATGAAAGAACTGCTTACTAAACGCTTCCGGGAAGTCGAACAGCTTTTGAACGATACGTTGGAGCAGAGCACGGGATCTATAAACCGTGCCGTCAGGATGATTATTTCCGCCTATCATGAAGAACACGGGCTGTTCCTTTTTGGAAACGGCGGCTCGGCGGCCGATGCGCAGCACATGGCTGGCGAACTGAATGGGCGTTATCTTAAAGAGCGGAAGCCCCTAAAGGCTCAGGCGCTGGTCTGCAATGCTTCCACGGTAACCTGTCTGGCCAACGATTATGGCTATGAGCAGGTTTTTTCCAGACAAATACAAGCCAATGCTGTGTCCGGCGATATCGCCTTCGGTTTCTCGACATCGGGTAACTCCAAAAATGTGCTGGAAGCCTTTAAAGCCGCGAAAGCTATGGGCGTTAAAACCATCGCCATGACCGGTCGCGGCGGAGGTGCATTGGCGGAACTGGCCGATGTGCTGATCGAAATACCCTCCAACTTTACGCCGCATATTCAAGAAGTGGGAGTGGTAGTCTATCACTGCATCTGCGAACAAGTGGAAAAGGAGCTCTTTCCGGAAAAATAAGCTGACTTCCTCTCTGCAGGACGGCCAGAGGGTGCGTACTGTAAGATTTTGAGGTTAGGTAACCGCCGGAACTATCTCTTTTAAACGGGTTTCTTGCAGTGCGGGGGAAGATCAGGTAGAACATGCGTCTGGTGCATGGTGGGTCGCCGGGCGGCTGTTGCGGCTCAATATGTTGCTGATCATGTAAGATCAAGAGTTGAGGTCGAAATGTTATGAAAGTGGTGATTCTAGCAGGCGGATTGGGTACGCGTATCAGTGAGGAGACGTCCATCAAGCCCAAACCTTTGATCGAGGTCGGCGGACGGCCGCTCCTCTGGCATGTGATGAAGCTCTACTCGGCATTTGGGCTTACAGATTTTGTCATCTGTCTTGGGTACAAGGGCTACATGATCAAGGAATTCTTCGCCAACTATTTTCTGCACATGTCTGACGTGACCATTAATTTGGCTAATAACGAGATCAAGGTGCACCACAATTACTCGGATCCGTGGACTGTGACGCTGGTCGATACCGGAGAAAACACCATGACCGGCGGGCGCATCAAAAGAATTAAGCCGTACTTAGTGGGAGGCGAAGATTTTTGTCTTACCTACGGAGACGGCGTCGGCGATGTGGACATCAAGAAACTTCTGGAGTTTCACCGTAAGCAGAAGACTCTGGCCACTCTGACGGCTACGCGTCCTCCGGGCCGTTTTGGCGCCTTGCGGATTGCCAACAACAAAGCGTTGGATTTTGAGGAAAAGCCCGCCGGTGACCGCGCCTGGGTTAATGGCGGATTTTTTGTTTGTTCGCCCAAGGTGCTGGACTATATCGATGGCGACCAAACCGTATGGGAACGCGAGCCGTTGAACCGGCTCACATCTGAGGGGCAGCTCTCGACTTATCTTCACGAGGGTTTCTGGCAGCCGGTCGACACGCTCCGCGACAAAATGACCCTTCAGGATTTGTGGGACGGCGGAAAAGCCCCATGGAAAATGTGGGCGTGAGGCCGCAGTATCAGGAGCAATCGGGTAATGACTGAAACGGTTAACCAAACTATGAACAGCACATCTGGCGATAAATTGCTTTCGGTCATTGTTCCGTTTTTAAACGAGACCGAAATTCTCGACCTTTTTTTCAAGGAATTAATGCTCCACCTGGAAAAACTGGATATGCGGTTCGAGGTGATCTGCATCGACAATGCCAGCACCGACGATACGTATGGACAATTGCTGTTGTGGCGCCAGCGGTATCCGGAAATTAAAGTCATTCGCTTCTCCCGCTATTTCGGCAAGGAGATGGCCCTTACTGCAGGCCTTGATTACGCCAAAGGCGATGCTGTGATTCTTATGGATCCGGATCTTCAGGATCCGCCGGCAATGATGGCCGATTTCGTCGCTAAATGGCGTGAAGGCTACGATATGGTGTATGCCACCCGTTGCCGCTCCGGCATCGACAGCGGATTGAAAACATTCATGAACACTTTGTTCTACAAGGTGTTCAACGTTGTCAGTGAGAATAATATTCCGTATCGCACCGGCGACTTCCGGCTGATTGACGCCAAGATCGTCGAAGTGATCCGACATATCCGGGAAAAATCGCGGTTTCTCCGCAGTTTGACCGCATGGGCGGGATTCAAGAGCACCGCCATCATGTTCGACCGTCCTGAACGGATTAAAGGTAAATCCAAATCGAACTGGGTTTTCCTTTGGAATTACGCCGTAGACGCGATCCTGTCCACCACCAATCGCCCCTTGCGCATCTGGTCCTACATCGGCTTGGGGATATCGATGCTGGCGATATTGGCGGCCCTCGCTCTCGTCATCCGGACACTGGTGTTCGGAAAAGACGTGCTGGGCTACGCCAGTATGATGACCGCCATCCTGTTTCTGGGCGGGTTCCAATTGATTTCCATCGGCGTTGTCGCCGAGTATCTCGGCCGGGTTTATCGCGAAGTGCAAAACAGGCCTTTGTATGTGATTGATCAAAGTCATGGAGTCGATGCCGGTCGGCTTCCTCCGTGTCCCAACGAAATAAGGAACTGACAAAATGGCATCTAAAATATGGAACCAATGTCGCATTTGCGGCAACCCCCACCTCGTCCCGGTCGTCGATATGGGAACGCAGCCCCTTAGCGGCGTGTTTCCGAAGCCTTCGGAGCCCGATCCATCGTCTTCCCCGCTGGATCTAATCCGCTGTGACATCAGTGCGAAGCCGGGCGCCTGCGGTCTGGTTCAACTCCGCGACACGGCTGATCTTGGCGAAATGTACGGAAGCACCTACGGATATTTTTCATCCATCAGCCCGACCATGACGGCCCACCTGACCGGCAAGGTGCGCGACCTCGTCGCATATGCCAAACCCCGCCGCGGCGATGTCATCCTTGATATCGGCAGCAATGATGGAACTCTGTTGAACGCCTACGGCAGCGAAGCCGGATTTACCCGCAT
Source organism: Kiritimatiellales bacterium (assembly GCA_037141075.1). GTDB lineage: Bacteria > Verrucomicrobiota > Kiritimatiellia > Kiritimatiellales > Tichowtungiaceae > Tichowtungia. The sequence goes on along the minus strand of JBAXDG010000003.1, from coordinate 25,952 downwards.
CGGAATGGATCCTTCCGCAGAAAAATTCCGCCACAACTACCAGTCTGACATCAATGTCGTGTACGATTTCTTTTCAGAAAAGGGAACGCGTTCAATGATTGGCAGCAAGAACTGCAAGATCATCACGTCGATTGCGATGTTTTACGACCTCGACGATCCTCTGTCGTTTATCCGTCAAATCCGTGCTCTGCTCGCCGTCGACGGGGTATGGGCGCTGGAACTGGCCTATATGCCGCTTTTTTTGAAGCAGCTTTCGTATGATCAGATCTGCCATGAACACGTCACCTATTACGGCCTTCGCCAGATGGATTGGATGATGCGTCAGGAGGGTCTTAAGATCTTGAACGTGTCGTTTAATGATATGAACGGCGGAAGTTTCTACCTTTATGTTGGACGCGAGGACGGCCCCTACGTCCCGGAACAGAAACTCCTCGACAGTCTGCTCGCCTCCGAAGCCGAACTGGACTTCCCTCCTCCCTATCAGCGTCTGCGCAACCGGATGCTCGCCCACCGCGATGACGTCAAAAACTTTTTCAAAATCATGCGCGCCGCCGGGAAAAAAGTGTACGGCTACGGCGCTTCGACCAAGGGTAACGTGGTTATTAACTATTGCGATCTCGGGCCCGGCGACATCGTGGCTATTGGAGACCGCAACCCGGAAAAAGACGGACTCGTGACGCCGGGCGCACGCATCCCGATCATTTCCCACGAGAAATTGCGTGCCCTCAAGCCGGAGTACCTATTTGTTTTCATCTGGCACTTCCGCAGCGAGGTCATCCGGGATGAGATGGATTTCCTCCGGCGCGGCGGCACTTTGGTTTTCTCGCTGCCACGTATCCATCTGGTGGACATCAGCAACTACGAACGTTATCTGGACAACGATTTCGGAGATCAGTCCTACTCGCTCTGATTTATGAACGCCGCTGAACAATCGTCCAAACTTCATTGGCCGGATCAGCGGGTGCTGATTACCGGCGCGGACGGATTTTTAGGCGGGGCCATGACACGCAGCCTGCTGGCGCGGGGAGCCTCCGTGTATGCGTTGGTATGGTCCGGCAATCAGGAATGCGATGTAAAAAACCTGATGGCGTCCGGAGCAACCATCGTTCGCGGCGACATAACGGATTTATCTTTGCTGACCAGTTTGTGCGGCGACTCCGGAATCAATACGGTTTTTCATCTGGCCGCGATCAACTCCAACACCGGAACCCAGCCGCCTTACGAATTGTGGGAAACAAACATTCGCGGTGTTTATACTGTGCTGGAAGCCTGTCGCGCGGCATCGCCAAAGGCTCGCGTCATAATCGCATCGAGTCGGGAAGCGGAGGAATGTTTCTCCGGGCTGTCCGGACGGCCGCATCATCCGTACATGGTTTCAAAGGCTTCCGCCGAATTGATTACTCGGGCCTACAGCGACACATTCGGCCTGCTGACCTCCTGTGTCCGATCCGACAATCTCTACGGGGGTGGCGACCTCAATTGGCAACGATTAATCCCCGGCACCATACGTTCCTTGTTGCAGGAGAAAGCGCCGGTCATCCGTGGCGATGGACAACTCGCTCGGGCTTATGTGTATATCGATGATGCGGTAAACGCCTATTGCGCGATTGCCGAACGATTACACAGGGAGGATGTTCGCGGGAAAATATTCCGGCTTTCCACCGGCGTTAACAGTTCGGTTCTGGATATCGTTCGTCAGCTTGTTGAAATTTCAGGCCGGAGCGACTTGTCTCCCCGCATATTGCACGAAAAATGCGATGAGCGGGTGGATAAAATTTATGTGCCGGATCGGGAAAAGCAGTTGCTGGACTGGGAGAACGCTGTGGGGCTCCGCGAGGGGCTGACCCGAACGTATGAATGGTACGGGACGCATTCAGGAGAGCTCTCGTGAAAAAAAACGTCCAAACAGCAAAAGCTCCAATGCCCCGCAAATACGACTTCGCTTTCCTGGCAATTCTTGGAGTCGGATTGCTTCTTCGACTTTTCTGGCTGGGGCGTGCTTCGTTACAAATCGATGAAATCGTCACCATCCGCGATGCTCTTTTCCAATCCGATATCTTTTCTATTTACCAGACTGAGTTGCAAAGGTTCCACTGGTACCGGGTTCTGCCGCTGTTCATGGTGCCAATTCATTACGTCGGAAAATGGCTGGGCGTCAGCCAAGGATTCCCCCCTGAATTTTACCTTCGCCTCCCCGGTGCATTGATCAGCTGTCTGCTGATGCCTTTGATGTACTGGCTTACCCGTGCCTTGGCCGGCCGCCGGGCTGGATTAATCGCGATGTCACTCGCGGCGCTTTCGCCCTTTCACACGTATTATGCACGCGAAGCCTATGCCTATGGCTATCTGATGTTTTTTTCCACCGGCATGCTGTGGTGTTCGTTGCGCATCTTGATGGAGGATTGGCGGAAAGAGGATGTGATGCCGTGGCGATGGCTCGCCGGCTACGCTATTTTTGCGTCGCTCTTTCTGCAAACTCATTTGACGGCGACTATATTTCTTTCGGTATGGACGCCTATTTTTGGTTTGTCATTGATCTGGCGGCATGGACTTCCGGCGCTATGGAAACGTGGACGGCTTCTTTTGCTGGGATTGATAATGGTGATTCCTTATCTGCTGTTCTCGCCATTTTTAATCCGGCTTTTGACCAACGGATACAAGAGCACCGATGTCGGCGCAGGAACCTGCTATTTCACCCCCGCCGCTGCGCTGACCTTGGTGTCCCGCATGGGGTGGGGTGAGGCTTGGATTACCGCAGCATTCTTTCTGCTGGTGTGCGGATGGGGAATCTGCCGGATTGCCCGCGTACCACGGAAAGATATCGCACACACTGCCGGCATGATTTTGTTGCTCCAGGCGATCATCTATGTCGCTTTTCAGGCGACCTACCAGATTCAAACCAATAGCCGGTTCGAGGTTCGCTACTTCTGCAGTTTATTTCCGATCCTGATCGCGTTTGCCGGACTCGGAGCAGATGCGCTGTTCAGCGGATTGTTCGCCAAAACAAAGGGCGAGGTTTCTCTATCCGGGGGTATGGTGCGGCGAACATTGGGCATCGTGCTGGCGGCGATTCTCGTATCGTGGCTGCTGTTGAATGACTTGCTGGTGATCGGCCTGAAAAGCAGAGGGTACAATTATAAGGACATGGCGCAATGGATTGGCCGGAATGTGCCGGAAGGCGGCCTGTATGCCAACATGAGCATTTATGAGATGCGTGGTGTTCCAAGCGCCTACCCAACCCCGGGACGCCAAGCGACGTTTGTCAGCGCCAACAGCACCACTCAGGATTTTCTTATGAATCCGGTACCCGTCCTGACCCGGTCTCTGTTTAGCCTTCAACCCGACGCCTACCTGCTGGAAATCACCCCTTACGACATTCTCGTCCCTGAACAGGGTCAGCCGCCGATTCCCCGCGACGAATTGTTCATGCGCCATATCTGGCTGGTTGATAACGCATGGGAATGGCTGATACGCCTTAGAACTCTGCCTATCGGCGAACGGCAGGCGGCTTCGATTTATATGCCAAGGGTGCTGATTTCCTGGAACGAGCCCGGCGATGCATTTGCTCTCGCGGCGCGCAACAATCGTCCGTTCAGCCACGAATGGGGGCCCCAGTGGCGGTATGTAAAACAAAGCGATGGTTCGCCGCGTCTGAATATGAACTGGATGCGTCTGTCCGGGGTTGGTCAATTGCTGATTGGAAACACGGGAACCAATCCGGCAACTGCGGCCATCAAGCTGACAGTATTGAGCCCCGGATGCCGCGTGACGGTTCGCGGCCCGGCAGGAGAGGCCCTGATTTCCGGCGCGGACATTTCAGGCGGTCCGGGCGTATTGACCGTTCCTTCCGTTGCCCTAACCCCCGGCACCAATATTTTTAACTTTCAAGTGACGCCACGTTCGGCGAATGTCGCTGGAGAATTATTTGTGAATCAGGTTAGTATCGAAGCGGCTGGGAACTGATCGGGATGATTTTGGTTTAACGTATGGAACGGAGCGGTGCTATGAAAAAGACAGTAGCCATTGTGATCCCTTTTCTTAACGAAGAAGGGAACCTGCCCGAGCTCTACCGCCGGGTAAGCGCGGTTTTTGAAAAAGAGCCGGAGGAAGTACGGTTTGTTTTTGTGGATGACGGCTCGACCGACGGCAGTATCCAATGGTTGGAAAAAACGCGGCAGAACGATCCAAGGGTTGGAATTCTGCAGCTTTCCCGGAACTTTGGTCATCAGATCGCCATCACCGCCGGAATGGATCATGCCGATGCGGATGCCGTAGTCATTATTGACGCCGACCTGCAGGATCCGCCGGAAGTCATTGCGGATCTGCTCGCTAAGTGGCGCGAAGGATTTGAAATTGTCTATGCGGTCCGCAAGAGCCGTGAGGGCGAAACCTGGCTTAAGAAATTTCTGGCCGCCTCCTTCTATCGGATTTTCTGCCGATTGGCCAAAATAAATGTTCCGATGGATGCTGGCGATTTCCGGCTGGTGGATCGCAAGGTGATCAATGCGCTCAAAGAAGTACGCGAACTGCACCGTTTCATGCGCGGACTGACATGCTGGGTCGGATATCGCCAGGGAGCGGTGTATTACGACCGCGCTGCGCGCAAGGCTGGAGAAACAAAATATCCGGTCTGGAAATCCCTCCGGCTGGCCTTTGACGCCATTACTTCCTTTTCCGCCGCTCCGCTGCGCTGGATGACTGTACTGGGCGCGCTGATCGCTCTCAGCGGTTTTATTCAAGGCGTATGGACTGTGGTTCAGCGGGTTTTGCATCCCGAGAGTTTTGAGCCCGGCTGGGCGACCGTAGTGGCGCTGATTCTTTTTCTGACGGGAGTTCAGTTGCTCTGCCTCGGCCTGGTCGGTCAGTATGTCAGCCGTATTTTTGAAGAGAGCAAAAAACGTCCGCTGTATTTCCTGCGCAATCAGTAGACGGTCGGCGAGGATACTATGGAAATAAACCGTTCATTTTGGAAAAACCGGCGGGTGCTGGTGACAGGACATACCGGCTTCAAAGGTAGCTGGCTGTGTTTGTGGCTTCAGCAGCTCGGAGCGAAGGTGACCGGCTATGCGCTGGAGCCGGATGCCGCCGGAAGCCTCTTCGCCGATGCAGAGGTCGCCTCCGGTATGAGGTCGGTGATCGGCGATGTACGCGATCTTTCCGCACTTACCCGCGTCGTGGAAGCCGCCCGTCCCGAAGTGGTTTTCCATCTGGCTGCACAGCCGCTGGTGCGCGTCTCCTATGAACAGCCGGTGGAAACCTTTGCGGTCAATGTCATGGGCACCGTGAATCTGCTCGAAACCTTGCGCCATGCGGGCGGCGTTTCCGCCGTGGTGGCGGTCACCACGGACAAGGTGTATGAAAATCTTGAACTGCGCCGTGGCTACACAGAAAAGGATCAGCTCGGCGGACACGATCCTTATGCCGCCAGCAAAGCCTGCACCGAATTAGCCGTGGCGTCCTACCGCCATTCATTCGCTGACTGTCCGCCTGTGGCAACCGCACGCGCTGGCAACGTCATCGGCGGCGGCGACCGCGCCCGCGACCGGTTACTGCCCGATGTGCTCAACGCACTGGCCGCCGGAAAAAAGCCGGTCATCCGTTCGCCGCAGGCGGTACGTCCTTGGCAGCATGCGCTTGATCCGCTCCACGGCTATCTGTTGCTGGCGCAAAAACTGGTGGAGAATCCGGGTATGTATGCATCTGCTTGGAATTTTGGGCCCGATGAAGAGAGTCATGTTTCGGTGCAGCAGTTACTGGAAAAACTGATTGTACTGTGGGACGGTGACGCTGCGTGGGAATGCGCAAAGGGGCATCATCCGCACGAAACAGCCTTTCTCTTCCTTGACTCTTCGCGGGTCCGCTCTGCGCTCGGCTGGCATCCGCAATGGACACTGGATGTTGCGTTGGAGCAAACCGTTGTCTGGTGGAAGGCGCAACTGGCGGGCGCGGATATGCACGCCGAAACCCTTCGCCAGATTAAGCGGTTCGAAACCGGTTTGCCGGGAGATGTATGAGCCAAGCCGCCACGCCACTTGTTTCAGTTTGTATTCCACTCTATAACAGCGGCCTTTATATCCGCGAAGCGATCGAGTCGGTGTTGTCTCAAACTCTGACCGACTGGGAACTGATCATCACCGATGACGGCTCTACGGACGGTTCTGCGGAAATCGTCGCCTCGTATTCCGATCCGCGCATTCATTACCTGCTCAATCCGAAACGGCTGGGCGCGGAGGGAAATTGGAACCGTTGCGTGAATGAGGGGCGGGGGTTCTACCGCAAACTGCTTTGTCATGATGACCGGCTGCATCCCGACTGTCTTGCCCGGCAGGTGGCTGTTTTTAAGCAGTCTGGCAATGAGTCTGTTTCGCTAGTCACTGCTGCGCGGCGGATCGTCAATCCGGCCGGAAAGACCATCCTCACTCGATGTTGGAAAAAACGGAGTCAGGTGATTGAGGGAAACAAGGCCATTCGGCAGATCGTCAGATCGGGGACTAACCTGATCGGTGAGCCCGGCTCGGCGCTGTTTCGCGCTTCGGACTGGAATGCGCTGAATGGATTCAGTGCCCGCTATCCGTACGTCATCGATTTGGATTTCTGGTTTCAATTGCTCAAACGCGGGGACTGCTTTTATCTGGCTGAACCGCTGTGCGACTTCCGGGTCTCTGCGCAGAGCTGGAGTTTCCAGCTGGTGAAGGAACAAAGCCGGCAATTTTCCGGGCTGATTTATGAAACGGCGCAGGCCGGCGATTCGGCGGTTTCCGCTCTTGATTGCTTTATCGGAAGTTGCAAGGCCAAAGCGGGGGCTTTGCTCCGCCATCTGATTTACCGGAGGGTGTGCCATGCAAACCAATGAAGAAGCATACGTTGATTTTCTGGAGACAAAATACCGCCCTGGGCGTGATTTTTATCTGACACATTTTATTTATCCCCGCTGTGCCGCCGAGTTTTCGCCCGGACTTATTTATGACATTGGCTGCGGATTGGGCGCTTTTCTGGAGTACTGCAAGCGGCGGAATCTTCCGGCAAAGGGATTCGACAGTAATCCGCAACTGGTCGAGCGATGTCTGAAGAAAGGCCTCGCGGTCACCTTGGAGGATATTGTCCGCCCGAAGGCCGATTATCCGCCCGCGCCGAATCTGATTTGCGACAATGTGCTGGAACATCTGACGTCAGACGAAATCGACGCTTTTTTTTCAAACGTAAAACGATATTGGGCGCCGGGCGGCGCATTGCTCGTCATTGTTCCGAACCGAAAGGGGTACGAGAGCGATCCGACCCACAAAACATTCGTTGATAAAAGAATAATCAGCCAAATGGCCCTGAAGCATCAATTGACGCTGGTTCGGCAGTACCGGCATCCCATCTCGTGGCGTATCCCGGGGGATTACTACATTTTCAATATGACGGTTTTCAAATTGGAAAACCGTCCCGGCGGGTATGAGTGAAGGAAGTGAGAGTGCGGTGGAAACGATTTCGTCAGAACTGAATTGTTTGTCGTGTAAGGCTCCTCTGGGTACGCCTTGGCTGACAGATTGTCCGGATGAGTACTTGGGGACGCCTTTCCGGGTTACCTATTATGAATGCCCGAACTGCAAGCTCGTGCAACAGGCACCCGTGCCGGCCGACATCGCACCGTTTTATCCTCAATATCCGCAACATAAGCCGCGCTCGGGTCTGCTCGAATTGGCGCGCCGGACAGTATTGCGCAGTCCTTATTTCCAGCCGCCCTCCGCCGCTCGCGACTGGACACTGCTGGATTACGGTTGCGGGGATGGATCCTATCTTGCGCAATGGCGCAACCGGGTGGGGCGGCTTCTAGGTTTTGAACCGGACGCTGCACATGCTGCGATTCTGGCGGATCGTCTGGCACTGCCCGTCTACTCTGATCCTAAGCAACTGATAAAGGACTACGCGGGCTCTGTGGATCGGATCACGGCGCATTTTGTGCTGGAACATGTAACCGATATAGCGGGCTCGCTCCAGCTCATGTCCGCATTGCTGAGCCCTGACGGACGCATTCATCTGGCCCTGCCGGATATCCGCTCGTGGGAAGCGCGCCTCTTTGGCCGGCATTGGCACGGGCTTGATGCTCCGCGACATATTTGTTTCCCGGATCGGGCCGCGTTGGACCGAATTGGCCTTGAGCATGGTCTGCGGGTAGCAACGGAGCGGCCGGCCTATTTCCCGAATTTATTGGCAGCCAGTCTGGCCACAGTACTGGCGGGAAAATATAGTCACCCTTTGTTCCTGGCCATGATGCCGGTCGGTATGCTGGCGGCGGTCTGTGCGCCGCGCAGCATAAGGGTTTATGAAATGGTGAAAATCAGATAGACCGGTTGGCGTTGCCGGGCGGGGACAGCTTGGCCGCAAGGGAAAAATAAGAAGGAATGAAAATGATCACACGCCGCAAACTGACCTTGGCCGCTGGAGTCGGTCTTCTGTCGGCCATCTGGCTGTTTCTGACTGGAGTTGTTTTCCGCTTCTGGTTGCTGGGAAGCTCGCCGTTCCGCAGCGACACGATGGAGTTCTATAAACTGGCACTGAGAAATCAAAGTATCGTTGAGTTCTGGAGAAATCCGCCGTGGATGAATCAGATTCCGCTTAACGAGACGTTTGTTCTTCTGCTGGTCAAAGCCGGGCTGCCCCCGACGCCGTTTGTCGTATGTCTACCGTTTGCGCTGATGGGGGTTCTGGCTCTCTTTTTTGTCTGGTGGTTTGCCCGCCGCTGGTTTGGTTTCGGCGCGGCTCTACTGACCTTGGTGTTGGCAGTTTTTAATCCATACCAGATTTATTTCTCACGCGAGGCCTACCATTATTCCGGCGCAGTCTGCTGGTCAGCAGCTCTTCTTTTGGCCTTCTGGTCTATCAAAGAAACCTTGCAACGGAATGAAGCACCGACGAAAAAACAGTTGGGGCTGTGGTTTCTAGCCGCTGTTGCGGCCTGCCATATGCACATGTCTGTCTGGGTTGTTGCCGGGCTTCAGGGTCTGCTGCTTCTGATTTTCGGACTCAGATTAAAAGGAGCGGACCGGAGCCGGTTCCTGCTGCAATTCTCCGTCGGCGGACTGCTGCTGGGTGCGGTGATGGGGCGCTGGGTGTTCCGGGCTGTTAAAATGACTTTGGAGTTTTCCCAGAGCGGTGCGAAGCAGCTTGGAACAGATGCCCGGGCGGAATTTACACGGCTTCTTCCGGCCTACTTCGCCGGCGAAAATATGTTTGCTGTCGTGCTGCTTCTGATTTTCATCGGGCTTGCGGTCTTTGCTCTGTTCCGAACATCGGACGCTGTTCGCCGCCTCCGATCGCTGGCGTGGATTTGCGCTTTGCACATCGCGGTTCTCATGCTCTATGTCGGACTCATCGGCGGCGGAGCCGCAAAAATCGCTTACTTCTCCGCCATTTGGCCGCAATTTATTCTGCTGATGGGGGTCGGCTCTTATCTGGGTATTCAGGCTCTGACCTTGAAACCATGGCGCATAGGTTTGGTCGTATTGCTGGCTGGCGGGTATATCGCTCTGACTGCATCGCCGGACTGGGCCATTGTTCATCTCGAAGGCAAGCCGACACCGTTTTATAAAATCAACAAATGGGTTTTACAGAATCTACCCGCCGGAACGCCCGTGCTGACCGACCGCTGGTTCGAACCTTGGAACGAGCTGGCCGTGCATAATCCCGGCGGCATCAACTACACCTTCACCGTTCCTGACGAACCGATCGATACTTACCGCCAGCTCAACTGGCCGGCGACCGTTGAGCAGTTTTTTGAAAAATATCCGGATGCCGCATTTCTTGAACTCTGCCGCGGCCGTTATGAAGAAAAATTAGGTCCGTGGACGTTTCCGCAACGCTATTTCGCCCGCGTCGCCTCTGTCACCAATGATGCCGGCATGATTCTGCGCCGCACGAAAGTGATTCCAGGGGATGATTTTTCCGTAGCTAACACCAACCGGGTCGTCGTGCGGATTTTCTACAACACGACCGAAGATTTGATTGCCGCCGCCCGCCGTCAGGGACGTGACGTCCTCCGCCTTTACGGAGAAGGGTGGGGCTACGCCAAGCCCGGCTGGCAGCAGGGCCGATTTGAGGACTATCGCACCTTCGGCCAGACGGCATCAGTAAAACTCTATAACCTGAAAGAGATTCCGCTGAGCGGATCGATCGAAATCTCCGCAGCGGCGGCGCAGCATCCCAAGACCGTTTCGGTGAACGGTATCAACACGGTCTTTGCGCCCGGACGAATCCGGACGTGGACGATACCGCTGACGCTTCAGCCTATGGAAAATAAAATTCCAATCACCAGTCCGTCCGGCGACCCTCTTTTTATTCTGGATATCCGCTGGAAGCCTGCACAAGCCGAAGGAAAATAAATGAAAACTAGAGCGACTTTAGCTGCGTTGTTTTTAATCCTCAGTGTCAGCTGGGTGTACAAGGTTAACTTTCTGGATAAGCCTGTGAAGACACATATTCCGCCGGCTTTGATCGGCGAAGTGCAGGCGTCCGGCCGGATTGAGGCTCAGGTGGTTGCCGACGGTGTGCGTGCCTCCAAGTTTTTGTGGCCCGCCGGTTCAGAATTCCGGTCGTTCGAGATACCGTTATCCGTCGGGGCGGATCCGCTTCTTAATATTCGTCTCGATCCTCTTCATGACCGCACTGGAGCCGTCCGGTTACGGAATGTGCAACTCCGCAGCAGTTCCGGGAAACTGACTCCGGTTGCTGTCACCAATTGGGAGTCGCTGAATCCTCGCGCCATTCCACAGATGGAAGGTGATGTGCTGACCATCTCGCGGTTGGGGGCCGAAGATTATCCGGCGTTGCTGTTGAAAACGCCCGGCCCGCTGGATACGGCGGTGGACGAATTTCCTCGCGTGACCGCCGCTGGCATGTGGATTCTTTGGGCACTTCTCGGTCTTTGCGCCGTCGGTCTGACGCTGGTTTTTGTGAGGGTTTTAAAATCGGCCCGCACAGGCGAGCGCTGGCTGCTCGGCGGATGCTTCCTTCTGCTGGTTGGTCTGCGCTGGCTGACGATCCGTCATTTCGGGTTTTCTTCACCCTTCTGGGATTACTGGCAGTTTCCTTGGACGGTCTACTTTCCCTTTGAAGACGGAAATCTATCCTGGAAATCGCTTTTTCTGCCGGTCAATGAGCACCGCATTTTCTTTACCCGCGTTTTTTCGCTTTTCAGTTTCCGGCTGAACGGGCAGTGGGACAACACCTATGAAGCGGCTCTGAATTCTCTGTTTTTTTCTCTGGCCTGCTTTGGATTGATGCTGGCGCTGTGGCGCGCGGCCGGGCGGCGTTATGCCGCGCTGATCGGCGGTTTAGTGGTCGCTTTTTGTGCGCTGCCTTTTTCGTGGGAGAACACGGTTTGGGCTAACCAGTCGCAATTTTATTTCTTTGCCGGGTTCTCGTTTCTGACCTTCTGGCTACTGGGACTTAGTCGTCCGTTTTCCGCCCGCTGGTGGCTGGGCTGCGCTGTCGCCTTCTGGGCGATGTTCACCGTTGGCTCCGGCATGATGGCGGTAGTAACGGTGATCGGTCTTTCCGTCTACCGTTTGGTGCGCGACCCGCGCGACTGGCGCGCTGTTGTACCGACTCTGCTGGCCGGAGCGGCAATCGCCGCGCTTAACTATCCGTTCATGATCCAGCAGCACAACTACGGCATGCAGACCAAAAACGTTCAGCAGTTTCTGGCCACCTTCGGCAAAACCATGTCGTGGCCGTTTATCAGTCAGATGTGGTTCTGGCCCTTGCTGTGGCTCCCGATGGGCGGGCTGGCGATCTCAGCCTTCCTTTCGCGACGCAAGCCGGATCGGCTGGAGCTCTGGATTATCGCGCTGGGCGGCTGGTGTCTGCTCAATGCGGCCGGTATGGGCCTTTATCGCGGCGGATTCTCCGCCGGTCCCGCTTCGCGCTACATGGACATCACCTCGCTGGCCGCGCTGTGTAACGCGCTGGCGCTTCTCTGGATGCTTAGCAGGCCGGACGGCCTTTGGCAGAAACAGGCTCGCCGGTTCGCCGCTGTCTGGGCTGCGCTGATGATTTACGGTGTGATGGCGATTACGCTGTATCAACTGTCTGTGCCTGCGGCATTGCGTATTGCGTGCCAGCATCGTGCGATCCGCACTACGATTCAATTTCAGCAGAATCCCGAACTTTTCTCCCTGCTCGATAAAAAGGAAGGGGAACTGCCATATCCTGATCCGCTGGCTTTGATCAGTTACTTGCGCAGTGACCGGATCCGCGCGATTCTTCCGGCATCCGTCCGTCCTCCGCTTCCTCTGAAAATTGAAACGCAAACCGGTTTTGTTTCTCCGGGTGTTTATCCCGCCATGCAAATTGATCTCATCGAACCTTCATGGGGTTCCTATGGGCGGGAGGGAGATCGCACGGTTGGCAGATTGCGCGCTCGCATAACTAAGACGCTTGCTTATCCCTGGCTGGAATTTCCTGTTCTCAACCGATTAGGCAATGGTTTTGAAACCCGCTTGAGTGTGGCGAATGAAGTATCCGGGGAAAAGAGTTCGGTAAAGGGATTGGTCGAACCGGACATCCTCTGGAACCCGCTGACGGTCAAATGTCCGGGTAAAGCAAATCTAGTCATTGAGGCAGAGGATTATGATCCAGTGGCCTGGTTTTCGTTTAATGCTCCGCGCGAAAAAAGTACCGTCAGTGTTTGGTCGGACCGGATCTTGGCCCGCAGTCTTTGGCTGGTCTGGGGCGGATTAGTCTGTATCGCATGGAGCGTTGCGCTGTCGCGAAAAAATCAGTTGCGCCGCACATAATCGCCGCGCGCAAGCCGAGTTTCCAGCCAGCAGTAGAGCACGATGAAAAGATAGCGGCTGCCCATCTCTTTGATCTTCAGCTTTGATTCGCCTGCCTTGCGATTGGTCCATGAGATTGGAACCGTCACAAAACGGTAACCGCGGACAATGGCCTTCAGCGGCATTTCTACGGTGAGATTGAAGTGGGGCGAGAGCAGGGGCTGAATGCCTTCGATCACATCGCGGCGGTAGCACTTGAAGGCGTTGGTGATATCGTTGTGGCCGAGCCGGAAGAGAACTTTGATAAAGGCATTGGCCATGCGGTTCAGCACCATTTTATGCTTCGGATAGTCAATGACCTTCGATCCTTTGATGAACCGCGAGCCGAAGACACACTCGGCGCCTTTTTTCATTTCGCGGTAGTAAACAACAATGTCATCCGGATGATCGGAAAGGTCGCCCATCACGACACAGGCGCACTCGCCGCGGAATTCCTGGAGACCTTTGCGCACGGCAAACCCGAATCCGTTGGGCGGGGCATTGTTGACATACCGGATGTGCGGATTTCCCGCCGCCAGCGTTTTTAGAATCTCCTCCGTCCGGTCGCGGCTGTTGTCGTTGACGACCAGAATTTCGTAGTCATCAATTTTTTCCTGCGTAAATCGCGCGGCAATCGCATTGCAGGTTTCGGCAATACAACCTTCTTCGTTGTGAGCGGGGATAACCATTGAAAAGAACGGTGCGGTGTTCATACAACTCCTGCGGTTAGCCGAAAACAGATTCCAGCCCGGCTTTGTTTTTCTCAATCCAGACGGCGATGTCCCGCAGGGTTTCTTCAACACCGGCGCGCGGCTTCCAGCCGAACATCTTTTCGACCCGTGTATTATCAGTCAGGTAAACAGGAATATCCACCGCCGCAGTTTCCGGTTGCGGAGTTACGGCAACTTTCTTTCCGGTGATGGTCTGGCAGAAAGCGGTCAACTCCTGAAGCGAAACGGAGACCTCGCGCCCGCCGCCGGCGTTGAAAACGCTACCGTTCCAGCAATCCGGCTGGGCGACCTGTTTCACAATCAGGTCGAAAAGATCGCGGATGTGCAGCAGGTCGCGCACCTGCTTACCGGTTCCGCCGAAGCCGATGTACTTCAGCGGCTTCTGATAAATATGCCGTGCCAGCCAAAGTGTGATCACGCCTTGATCCACCCGTCCCATCTGGCGCGGGCCGGTCAGCAATCCGCAGCGGTTGATCAGTCCGCGCATGCCGCAGTTGTAGACATACTCCTGCAGAAAATATTCGCTCGCCAGTTTGGTGGAGCCGTAAAACGATCGCGCGCCTTCCAGCGGGAAATCTTCGCTGATTCCCTTGGCCGAGACACCGGGCAGGGACTGTTTTGCATCCAGCTCGAAACGGGTTTTGGTTTCCGTATATTTCAGATTCCGGATTGGCTCAATCGGATAGACACGGCTGGTGCTCAGAAACAGCACGGCGGCACCGTTTTCGCGCGCCGCTTCCAGACAATTGACCGTTCCGCTCAGGTTGATATCAATCACCTTGCGCGGCGAACCGGAGGTGCCTGCATGCACGGACGGTTCAGCGGAGCAGTCAATCAGCAGATCAAATTTTTCCAATGTTTGGAAATCATCGCGGCAGCGCACATCACCGTGGACAAAATCCACGCCGTATTCCCGCAGATGCGCCAGATTCAACTCGCTTCCGCGCCGCATCAGGCTGTCGAGCGCCGTGACCTTAACGCCTTCAAAGTGCTCTTTGAACAGCGTCGCGAGCGAGGAGCCGGCAAACCCAGCGCCCCCGGTAATCAGAATGTGGCGAAACTGCATATTTCCATCCCTTTTTTAATGCGTATCCAATTGCTCTCTGATTTACTCTCTTTCATTCATTTAATCCAGAAGGAGTTGCCGAAATGAGTATATGTCTGGTGACGGGTTCCGCAGGCTTGATCGGTTCAGAAGCAGTACGCTGGTTTGCGGAGAAAGGAATGGACGTCGTTGGTGTCGACAACGATATGCGCGCCGCCTTTTTCGGTGACGAGGCTTCGACCCGCTGGAATCGTGATCGGCTCGAAAAAGAGCTGGGCCGCAAATACACGCACCACAGCATCGACATTCGTAATCTGGACGCGCTTCAAACGCTCTTTAAAAAATACGGCAGCCAGATTGAACTGGTCATCCACACCGCCGCGCAGCCGTCGCACGACTGGGCCGCCCGCGACCCGCAGACGGACTTCAGCGTCAATGCCAACGGCACGTTAAACATGCTTGAGTGCGCCCGGCAGTTCTGTCCCGAGGCCGTCTTCATCTTTACCTCCACCAACAAAGTCTATGGCGACGCCCCCAACAGTCTGCCGCTGGTTGAGCTCGAAACCCGCTGGGAAATTGACGCGGCTCATCCCTATTTCAAAGAGGGCATTCCCGAAAGCATGTCTATCGACCAGTCTAAGCACTCGCTCTTCGGCGTCTCCAAAGTCGCCGCCGATGTGCTTGCGCAGGAATATGGCCGTTACTTCGGCATGAAGACCGCGATTTTCCGCGGCGGATGCCTCACCGGCCCGATGCACTCCGGAACCGAGCTGCACGGCTTCCTGGCTTATTTGATGAAATGCGCCATCACCGGCCGCAAGTACAGCATCTACGGCTACAAAGGCAAACAGGTGCGCGACAACATTCACAGCCGCGATCTCATCGCCTGCTTCGATGAAGTGTTCCGTGCGCCGCGTAGCGCCGAGGTCTATAACATCGGCGGCGGACGCTTCAGCAACTGCTCCATGCAGGAGGCCATTCGCATGTGCGAGGAGCTGACCGGCAAACCGATGAACGTCGAGTATAGTGAAACAAACCGCATCGGCGACCACATCTGGTACGTCAGCGACCTCTCTAAATTTAAGACCCACTATCCAAAGTGGAAGCAGCAATATGACGTTCCGCGCATTCTGCGCGAAATTTACGAGTTCACAGCGGCTGAGAAGGCCTAGACGTTTCCGAACATTGGAAGCTCACGCGGCGCGGAGAGTTTCGACTGCGGTTTTACGAACGTGCGGCGGCAGGTCGAACTGGTAGGTCACAAATTTTTCCATCACGCGCTCGATCTGCGCCATGTGCGCCGGATGGCAACTGGTTGCCAGCACCTCTTCAGGTGTTTCCGCCTGCTGCCACGCTTTGAGCATGGCGACCGATTCGGGTGCGAGCGGCGCGGCGGCAATTCGTTGCGAGCGGGCGTAGTCCGGCTGAATGACGCCGCCATGCTCGGCCGAAAAGCGGTAGACTTTTCGTTCGGTATCGTTGAGTTGCAGAAGCTGGCCCTGAAATTCCGCGAATTTTAGATCGAACCAGACGAGAAAAGCGGGATGGCGTCCGTATTCTTCGGCATGACCTAGCATCTCTTCGAAAAATTCGAAGCGGCCCGGTTCATGGCCGTGGCGCGGCGTAGTTTTCGCAAACAGCGCGGAAATATAGCCGGCGGACGTGCAGGCGCGCCAGTCGGTGCGGAAAGCGGTTCGCTGGTGCAGCATGGAGCACTCTTTGGCGATGTGCGTGCCGCGTTCGGTGCGGTCATAAAAAAGCAGTTCGCTGGTTGAGAAGAGATCATATTGTCCGCGGAAGAGGCTGTTTTTGCGCTGGTCGCCCTTGATGGTGGTTGAGAGCTTTCCGTAGTGCGCCGTCAGCCAGGTGACGATACGCGAGGTGTTCGAGACATCGGTCCAGTAGAGCGGAACTGCTGACGTTTTTACAATCATGGTTAAGCCGGATGCGGGATTAGGTTCACGGCGCATCCTAATCGCGTCTTGTTTCTTCGCCAAGCTTCGGGTGGTATTTTTGGTGTACTTTTACGGCGAATGATGGTTCTTTCTGCGTATGCTACTGAATAAAACCATACGGCTGTTTTTGGACAGCATCGGACGGCGCGAGGAATATGAGTTTTACCTCAACAAATTCCAGGCCGCCGGTGCCGACTGCTTCGCGCTGCTCGTCCCCGACCTCGAAAGTCTGGAGCAGGGTGCTGAGGCGCTGGCCTTCGATCTGAAGTTTCTCCTCAAGCTGGGACTCCGGCCCGCTGTCGTACTCTGCGGTGCCGACGCCGGAGCCAAATGGGACCTGCTCAAAGACAACTCTCTTTTTGAACTGACAGAGTTTCCAAGCATTGGAAAACGGAAAGCCGGTATACCGGTTTTTGTGGAAGAAAACGTCCGGACATTGGAAAGTTTACTGCAAAAAGTTCCAACCATTGGACCCGAGCCCACAGGCGAGAGAGGCTCCGCGAATGCGGAGCAACGACCGAAGGGAGTGGCAAAACGGGTTCATTTTATCCGCGCTGGCGGCGGACTGAACACGGAATATTATTACGTCCAGAAGCCGGACACAGAACTTTTGCCGGAAGACAAGGTCATGGTCGACACCGCCGCCGCACTGCTTGAAGCGCGGCCCGGAACCCATATTTCGGTCACATCGCCGATCAACCTGCTCAAGGAAATTTTCACCGTCAAAGGAGCGGGTACCGTTTTCCGGCGCGGCTCAACCATTCTTTCCAGTAAGGCTGATTCCGAAAAGCTGCTAGCGCTGCTTGAGGAAAGCTTCAAGCGGAAACCCAAAGCGGGCGTTCTCGCGGATGTCACACAGACCTATTTTGAAGAAAACTATCGGGGCGCGGTGTTGCTCGAACAGAGGCCGGAGGGACTTTATCTCTCCAAATTCGCCGTCGGCTCCGAGGCTCGCGGCGAAGGTTTGGCTCAGGAATTGTGGGACGAGGTCTGCAAAAATAATTCCGCCTTTTTCTGGCGGTCGCGGAAAGGCAATCCGGTCAACCAGTGGTACGATCGGCACGCTGACGGACGGCACACTGCGGGCGACTGGGTGGTTTTTTGGCGCGGCATGGATGCCGCCGACATTCCCGGCTTGATCGCCTTCTGCGTCTCTCGCCCCGCCGACTTCGTATGACGTCAGACGCGGCAGGGACGCCGCGTCCGCCTTTTCCAAACATTGGAAGATTTTATCGCGCCAAGATGCCAAGCCCGCCAGGTTTTTCCAAGCATTGGAAAAAATCGGACGAAAAAGTTCCGAACCTTGGAAGATGCTGACCGCTGTCCTCTGACTTCTGTCCTCTGGACTCACGCTCCACGAACGACGACTTCCTGGACGTAAGGTTTCATGAGCTGTTCGATGCGGCGGAGTCTCTTAAAACCAACACCATGCGGAAGTTGTATAAGACAAAGCGCGACTATTTATCGCCATACTCTTAAAAGTTTGTGGATATCGTGTCGCAGGAAGAAAGCTTATTTTTATTACTTCAATCTGAATCTAACCGATAATTTAAGAAAAAAATCAAAACATTTAAAAAATTCGACAGAAGGCTTGACAAGACATCAGGGGGAGGTATATCCCAGCAGCCAATTTACGGAAGGGATTCCGCCGATGAAAAAACGGATGAAGATTGCCGGGCTGTTGCTGGTTTTTTTACTTCCTATCGCGGTGCAGGCTGAGGCACCTCGGAATCCGAAACTGGTGTGTGACGCACCCGTGTTTGACTTTGGCGCGACCACCAATACCCAGATTACCCATACATTCGTCCTCAAGAACGAGGGCTTGTCGCCACTTATTATCGAACGGGTTAGTACAGGCTGCGGGTGCGTGGTTGCCGCATCGAGAGACAAGACCATTGCACCTGGTGACACGGGTGCCGTGGATCTCACGATCACCCTTCGCGGACGGTCGGGATCGCAGCGGCTCACGACCTATGTAAACTCAAATGACCCGGACAATCCGTACTTTCAGTTGCGATGTATCGGGCAGGTGTCTGCGCCAACGAATTCTGCACTTGGCAGTCAAGTCGTGGCCTTAACGAAGGGGGGAGCGCCTAACCCGCCCATGAATTCGGATCCGCACCCCCGGGTGTCGCTTAAGGCGTTGGATGTATCGCGGGCGCCGACCACGGAGGAACTGGTCGCGGCGGGACAACTTGGCGGTGCGCTTAGTCCGACGCATGTGATGTCCGACAAGAGCCGTGAAGCCATGGTGAATCTGTCGTTCGGCAAGGCCATGGATGCCTGGAACCGGCACGACTATACCAATGCGGCCGGGATGCTTCGGGATCATGTGAAGGAGTTTCCTGACAGTCCATGGGTGGACGAAGCGGCTTTGCACGTTGGATGCGACGCGTCGTATAACGGACGGTACAGCGAAGCCGAGGAATTGTGCCGGGGCATTCTGGCGAAACAGGGAACCAACTCGACCGGAGGCGCGGCCATGATCGCCCACAAGGCTCGGCTTCGTCTGGCCCTGGTCAAGGTTCGTCAGAACAATCTCGATGAAGCCGAATCGCTCTTCACGGAATTGCAGGGCAGCGCCGACTGGCAGCATCGCACGTATGCCTCGCACTGGATTCAGCGGCTTTCGCGCTACAAAGCCAGCCGTCAGGCGCTTCTGGACTGCGGGCCCAAGGCACTGGCGTATGTGCTTAAGAAGTCCGGACGTCAGACCGACGCCAAGGCGATTGAGGGGTTGAGTGCCGAAAGCGAGTCCGGCTACAGCATGCAATCCATGCTCGATCTGGGCAGAAAACACGGGCTGGACCCGACCGCGATTCAAATTGATGGCGCGGACCTCTCCAAACTCAAGTTGCCGGTGATTGTACAGATCAATGGCAAGGCGGCGGGTGATAAGGGCCATTATTGGGTGCTCGATAAGCTGCAGGGTAATGCAATCGAACTGCTTGATCCCCAGTCCGGCACGCTATTCCATCAAACCGTGGACGAATTTTGCCGCGAATGGAACGGTAACACAATTGTCTTCGCAAAAGATGGGAAACTTCCGGGGCGTGTACTTTCCGCCGAGGAATTGGATGACTTTTCCGGCGGTTGTTGCGGTGTTCCTCGCCCGCCGGACAACACCGGCAATCCGGGCGACAACGGGGCTGGCGACGACGATAAGGACCCCTGCGGTGCGCCGGTTTGGCGGGTGAATGTCATCAACATGAACCTGTTTGTCACCGATACACCTCTTTGGTATGACCCGCCCATCGGCCCGCCGGTGCGCATCAGCCTCAGCTACAACTCGCAGTCATCGATTACCCAGCATGCCCCGTTCGGCAACAAGTGGCAGTTCAACTATGCCAGCTATCTCACGGTGGATACTGCCGGGTCGGTGCTCATCTACATGCCGGATGGGCGCTACGACCTGTTCTCGCCCGACGGTTCTGGTGGATACACTCAACCCTATCAGGTTCACAACACCCTCACCAAGATCGCCGAAAACCACTTTGAACTGCGGTTTCCGGATGGATCTCTCTATGTTTACAACATTCCAGCCGGCACTGGGTCGCAACAGCCTTTTCTCGTGGAAATCCGGGACGCATATGGTCAACACCTGACCATGGGATACGATGCCAACGTCAACCTGAGTACGATCACCGATGCACAGGGGAAGTTGTCCACCTTAACTTATGCCACGAATGGACTTTGCACCCGTGTCACCGATCCGTTCGGACGCTCTGCCAATTTTGAGTACGACGCGGCCGGCAACCTCACGAAGATTACGGACATGGGGGGCTACTGGTCCAGTCTGAGTTACGATGCCAACGTTTATCTCGTGAGCCTTGGTGACGAGCGCGGAACGACAACCTTCCAGATAGAGCCTGCTGATGGCATATACAATGGCTCGAACCCGTATCCCCAACCGGGCGGCGCGATGTGGGAGAACTACCGTATCACGGTCACCGATCCCCTTGGCCAGAGCGAGGTGTTTCACTACAACGGCTATTCGCGCTACTCCTGGCACGCGGCTCCTCGGGACTATGTGCCATGGACCAGTCCGTCCGAGAACGCATACGCCAGCAGTCCCAAGACCCGCTATAACCTTACCTTCACGAGCTCCGGAACTCGTGGCGAGATTTCAAGCGTCACGTATCCCGCAGGCGGCTATGTCCTGTACGGCTACGACACGACCACGGGGAACCGCACCAGCGTCAGCGACAGCCATGGTCACACCACGCGCTTCACCTTCAACAGCATGGACCGCGTCACGTCCGTTACCGACGTCAAAGGCACGCCCACGACCTTCACCTACGCCACGAACGGCGTGGATCTTCTGAGCGTCTCCAACGGCCTCGGCAAAATCCTCATGGCCTACAACACCCAGCACGACCTCCTCTCTCTCACTGACCGCCTCACGAACATCACCACCTTCGCCTACAACACCAACGGCCAAATCCTCTCGCAGGTGGACGCGCTGGGTATTATCAATCAGTACCTGTACGATGCGACGAATCGCCTCGCCGAATTCCGTCGCGCCGGCCAGACCCTGGAACAATTCACCTACGACGCCGTGGGCCGCGTCCGCACCCGCACCGACGCCATCGGCCTCACCGTCACCAACGCATACAACGATCTGAATCAACTCGTGCGCGTTACCTATCCCGATGGCCGGTTCGAGAGTTACGAATACGCCACCTGCTGCCCGCGTCTGCTCGACAGCGTCACCGATCGGGGAGGGCGCACCACTGTACTCATTCACGACGCGCTCAAGCGCCTTGTCCAGACCATCAACCCGGAAGGCGGCATCACCCGGTTCGACTACGACGCCAACGGCAACCGCACCGCGCTCACCGACCCTAACGGCAACGTCACCACCTTCGCCTACGACCTGGACGACCGACTTATTCGTGAAACTTATGCCGACGGCAACGGGCTCTCCTTCGGTTACGATCCGGCGGGCCTCATGACCACCCGCACCAACGCGCGGGGCATTGTCACCACCTACACCTACGACGCCAACCACAACCTGCTGACCACGTCGTATTCCGACGGCACGCCCGGCGTGACCAACACCTACGACGCCTTCAACCGTCTCACCGGCGTTCAGGATGGTGTCGGAGCCAACGCCTACACCTACGACGCTAATTCCCGTCTCATCAGCTATGACGGCCCGTGGGCGGACGACACCATCACCTATGCGTACGACGCGATTGGGCGGCAAACCAATCTCGTTGTTCAAGGCGGAACGGCCCCGCTGGGCTATGCCTACGACCCGCTCAACCGGCTCACCGGCATCAGCGTTGGCACCGATGTCTATACCTATGCGTACAGCAACGCCAATCCGATCATTCAGCGTCTGGACCGGCCCAACGGCAGCTACACCACGTACGCCTACGACGGTCTCAACCGCCCGACCGGCCTCTCGAACCGCAAATCCACGCAGGAAATCATCAACCAGTTCTTGTACACCTACAATGCTCAGGATCTGCGCGCCAGCGAAACCATCAGCAACGGACTGGCTTATGCCTACACCACCAACGACATGGTTCGCTGTGACTACAACAATCTCAACCAACTCCTCACCTCCGCGCCGCCCAGCCAGATATTCGCTTACGATGCCGATGGGAACCTGACGCGCGGCTGCACGCCGAGCGGATATGTATTCAATGCGACGTACGACGCGGAAAACCGGCTCAAAACCCTCATCGTCACCAATGGCGAAGCGGTGGTTGCTCAAAGGGAATATCTTTACGCCTGGAACAGCTTCCTAGCTCAGGAAACGCTTCAAGGCACGAACCAGATCCGCCATCTCCGGACGGGTTATCTGCCGCTTCAGGAGCGAAACTCCGGCAACAACGTCACACGGGAACTTGCCTGGGGACTCAATATGGGCGGCGGCATCGGCGGGCTGCTTAATCTAAAGCAGTCGGGCGCGAATTATTCCTATGTGTACGATGGCAAAGGCAACGTGACCGCTGTACTCAACACGTCCCAGGCCGCTGTTGCGACCTATCGCTACAACGAATTTGGCGCGCTTCTCTCAACAGGCGGAACCCTCGACCAACCCTTCCGCTTCTCCACTGAGCCTTACGACGAGACGACAGGGTTTGTCCGTTATCCGTATCGCTTCTATGCCCCTTCGATTGGACGGTGGCTATCAAGGGATCCGATTGATGTCAGCGGTGGAATAAATCTCTATGCGTTCGTCGGGAACAACCCCGTTAATTTTGCGGATCCTCTTGGGTTGCGTAAGTGGCACGCAAATTGGGGCGGTGATGGACATACGGCCGGACAAGAGAAGCTGGAACGTGACTTAACCCAAGCTGATATGGCAATTCCTGCAAAAGGCCAAAGGGATCTGGGATATAAGGGACACGATATCGATATCTGCATCGATGGGCATGATCCTGGGGATGATCAGAGATTAGCTTGGGAACTTCTCAAAGTTCCTCCGTGGAGGTTAGAATTCTGGACTACTTCAGAAGGATATCCGGTGCCCACAGTTGTGGAATCTATTTTTTGGGCCACGGGCATTCCTGGCGTGGTCTTTGGTTCTGGTAACAACCAAGTGCCATACCAACAATGGCCATAAATAAAGCGAGGTCTGAGTATGTCATCTGATACGTTTAAATTCAGAGCAATATTATTCAAAGGGGGTGCAATGCTTAAAAAACATGCGTGTCTATTGGTAGTCGTAGTTGTTGGTTGTATGGCTCGAACAGAGAGACCTTTAAATGAATTACCTATGTACGGGGGAAATTGGAAAGGGTCAGCGGTTGAACAGGATAAAAAATACAGCGAAACGGCCGTGAGGTGCGGATGGGACTATTTCTATGCCGAAAAAAATAATGAGGCCATCAAACAGTTTAATATCGCGTGGACATATAACACGAATAACGCATCTGCATATTGGGGTTTTGGTTTAGTTATGGGAAAACGTGCCGAAGTAGCTAAAACTTATAAAACATCCGCTTATTGCATTCGGGAGGCCATAAAGCATTTGTCAAAAGCACTAGAACTCGATGCAGAAAACCCAAAGATTATGGTTGATTTAGCCGTTGCTTACACGGGCCTTGGATCGTTCAAAAAGGAATCTGGAAAAGATGGAGAAGGGGAAGCTTTTCTTCGGGCGAATGAAATGCTGGAGAAAGCCCAGAGGATTGCGCCAGACTACCCCCTTTTGTGGATAAATTGGGCCTACCTTAAATATTATCAGGGTGATTTTGCTTTGGCAGAAGAATACCTGATAAAAGCAAAAGAAATGGGTGTTTCTGTTTCAGAGAATTTTGAAAAAGATTTAAAGGGGGCTGCCGATGAAAAGAAAAGGGGTCTGCCTGAAGTGAAGTGAACCCCGAAAGGGGGAAAAGGGGCCGAGGGCAGTCCGATAATTCACTAATAGACTCGCTATGGAAAGCAGGTTCACGCCCTCGACATGCAACATGAGGTGACTGAGGAGTAACGCTATGGGCGCACAATTTGGGAAGGCGAAACGGCTGATGCTGGCGGCGCTCTTTTGTGCCGTGGCAGGCGGTTCGTTTGCGGAGACGATGCAGTATTCCTATGACACCATGCAGCGGTTGACGCGGGTGCAGCACGGCGACGGCACCACCATTGACTACGTTTACGACAACCTCGGCAACCGCCTGGTGAAAACCACCACGTTGGCTGGCGCGCCGTCCAATCAGCCCCCGGCGGCAGTCACCAATCCCGGCATTGCCAACGGCCTCACGAATGTCCTCACCACGGGAGCAGTCCTCAGTTGGTCCCCGGCCGTGGATCCGGACAGCGGGGATTCCGTGGTCTATTT
This sequence comes from Kiritimatiellales bacterium, assembly GCA_037141075.1. GTDB lineage: Bacteria > Verrucomicrobiota > Kiritimatiellia > Kiritimatiellales > Tichowtungiaceae > Tichowtungia. The sequence continues at coordinate 1,629 of JBAXDG010000003.1, read as the reverse complement.
CATCTACTTCGGCACCTCGCCCACACCGCCGCTGGCCTACAGCGGCTGGACGACGAACTGGTCGCCCGGCCATCTGCGCGGCCTCACGACCTACTACTGGCAGATTGTGGCGCGCGACAGCCAAAACAACCAAACCGCCAGTCCCGTCTGGAGCTTCACCACAGAAAATGAACCTCCCGTCGCGGACTTCACCGCCTCCCCCGTCAACGGTTGGGCACCCTTGATCGTGACCTTCACCGACCGCTCCTTCGACACCGATAACGCCATCGTTTCCCGGCAATGGGACTTCGACAACAACGGTACAGTGGATTCGACGAACCGGAACCCCACCTTCACCTACACCAATCCCGGCGACTACACCGTCACGCTGACCGTGCGCGACGAAGCCGCAGCGGCGACCACGAAGACCAACCTCGTTCATGTTGTTGGCAGCGGCATCGTTGACCTGTCGCCGTTGGGCCTGAATGTGCAATCCGCCGGTCCATCGTACCGCCAGTTAACGGTGGTCTATTCCGTCACGAACCAAGGCACCGTCTCCCTGAGCGGCGTCTGGCAATGGGCGGACACCTTCTACATCTCCACGAACGCTGTGCTCGACGGCCAAGCCACCCAGATCGGAACCTTCTACGAAAACCAAACTCTTCCCGCCGGCACCGTCTATACGCGCACAAATGTCGTCACCATTCCCGACGTGGCTGCGCAGAACTACTATCTGTTTCTAAAAGCCGACGGACAAAATCAAATCGGTGAACTCAGCGAAGGCAATAACGTCGTCGTCGTTCCGCTGACCAACAATCTTCCTGATTTGGTGACAACGAGCCTCAGCGTATCGGGAGAAGCAGTCGCGGGCCAATCCATTCAGGTAACCTGCGCTGTGATTAATCAAGGATACCTGCCGATTGATGCAGATTGGTATGACAGCATTTACCTTTCCGTGAACCCAACCTGGGAGCCAAGCGATACGCAGATCTCAGCTGTCCATATCAACTTGGATCTTGGCCCCGGTGATGGATACTCGAGCACAAACACTGTCACCTTGCCCGCTTGGCCTCCCGGAGACTACTACCTGATCGCACGAGCCGATGCGAACAACTGGCTCGTGGAATTGAATGAAGTCAACAACGCAATCGCCATTCCGATTACTCTTTCCGTGCCGGTCGTGGTGAGTGGGCCGGACGTTGCCCCTGTATCGGTGGATGTGCAAGGGGTGGCGCAGTCGGGGCGCTCGGTGTCGGTAGTGACGATCGTGACCAACTGCGGACCCGGAGTCGCTTCCAGTTCGTCCGGCTACTGGTCGGACCGGCTGTATCTCTCGACGAACGCGGTGTGGGATGCGGGGGAAGATTATTTGCTCGGTTCGTATTCACACAGCGGGACATTGGCCAACGGGGGGACTTATGCCCAGACTAACACGGTCACTTTGCCTTCGGGATTGGGCAGTGGGACGTACTACCTGATTCTACAGGCCGACTATAACAATAATCTGGCCGAGTCGGTGGAGACGAACAACGTGCTGGCGATTCCGGTGACGCTGGTTCTGCCGGATCTGGCGCCGGTGAGTCTGAGCACAGAGGGCGTACCGCAGGCGGGGCGTCCGCTGACGGTGACGTATGCGGTGACCAATCAGGG
>JBAXDG010000002.1:0-59267 GCA_037141075.1 Kiritimatiellales bacterium | reverse complement strand
ATCCTTTGCAGTTGAAGACCGGCGGCTTGTCCATTTCCGGCGTCCCGATCTCAAAATCGCGGTTAATCAGCAGCTCTTCCCCACGGGAATGGCAGATTAACATGGTTGTCAGCGAAAGGGCGGCAAAGGTTATTTTAATCAATTGTTTCATTTTGTTTTTTCATACTTCTGTTTCTGTTCGGGCTTGTTTTCAGGGGAGTATTTTTAGTTTCTAAACAACGGAATCAAATGCTCCAAGATCGCATCCAGAGGCAGATTGATTTCTTTTTTGTTATGGGCGGTCGCCACGACGACGAGGTTAAGATCTGGAAAGATGGACATATATTGGCCTCCCGCACCGATTCCGCTGATGAAGTCGATTTTTTTGTTCGGGGAAATTTTGCTTTCATTGTGAAAGTAGTAAAAGTAGCCCTTCCCCTTGTCAGCCGCCATGATTTCCTTGACGTAGTCGGCGGAAAGAAGTTGCTCGCCTTCGTATTTTCCCCCTTGGAGGATGGCGGTCCCAATTTTTACCAACCCTCTTGAGGTAAAGTTGGCGCCAGCCCCGCATTTAGGAATTCCGCATTTCTGATCTTCCCAGCTGTAGGTCACACCAAATTTTCCGGCCAGTTCTGTTTTGATGAAGTCCCGCGCTTTTCCGCCTGTTTTAATATCCAGGATCATCATGATCAGGGACGGGTCCGTGCCGGCATATTTGTATTCCTTGCTTTGCGGCGTGATCGGAGTCGTTCTTTCGAATAGTTGCTGGAAGAACTTTTGTTTTTGATACTCAGCACTAAGAGTTGACTCCATCTTGTCACCATTGGCGTCGCCCCAACGCAGGCCGGATTTCATATAGAGCGCGTCTCTCAATGTGATGGTGTCGACGCCAGGCTGGATTTTGGAACGGTCAATTTCAGGCATGAAGCTGATGACCGGTTTATCGAGGTCATCCATTTGCAGCAAACCCAGTTGAATAGCCCGGGCAAGGGTGACGGAAGTCAGCGTCTTGGTAATCGACATCAGGTAGTGCGGTGCGTCCACATAGCCATGCCGGTTGTAATATTCAAAGACCAGCTCGCCGTCTTTCCAGAGCAGAATGCTGTCGAGGTTGGAATATTTGCCGGCCTTGTCGTCGGCGATGAGCGCCGCGACGGCCTCCTGGGTGCCGGGGCGGTTCAGAGTGCCCACTTGCAGGCCGTCGCCCAGGTTTTGCGGTGAAGTGCTGGCGTAGGCTTCCGGCAGATCGGGCAGTTTGGCCTGCTCTTTGTAGCCTAGTTCGCGAGGATTGATTTCTTTGGGCAGCCGGGGCAGCTCAGCCGCTTGGAGCGGCAAGATCAAAACGAGAGCACCGCCCGCCAAGAATAACCGGAGAATAGATTTTGAGATGATTTTTGTTTTCATGATGAATTTCCTCGTGTTCGAATTTAGTTTGATTCGTTTTCTTTTGCACTGAACGCCGGAATGATTCTCTCGGGCAGTGTGGTCAGCATATTGCCCATGCCTTTGTCGTGGGAGGTGACGACCGCAATCAGATCCAACTCCGGGAACATGAAAATAAACTGCCCGCCGGCGCCCCGGCCCTCGATGGCGTGATGAGTTTTTTCGCCCACTTTAAAATCTTCCACCCACCAGAAAAATCCATAATAGGAAGTGCCGTAGCTGTACACATTGGGGCTGGTCGCCCGCGTGATGTACGCTTCGGGAATGAGTTGCTGACCCTGCCATTTCCCCTTGTTGAGAATGAGCTCGCCAAACTTCACCATGTCGCGGGAGAGCAGACTGCTGCCGGCCGCTGACTTTGGCAAACCGCTGACGGCAGTATCCCAATGATATTGGGTGATGCCCATCGGCTTAAGCAAATCGTTTTGAATAAACATCTCCGCTCCGCCTGGCACCACTGCATCCAAGATTTGCATCGCGATGGCCGGATCTGATTCTTGATACTTAAACTGGCGCGGTGCCGGAGGAATGGGAGCGCTGTTTTGAAGATAGGCTTGGATTTCTCCCTGCCCCTTGAGCTGCGCCGGATCCTTGCGCAACTCTTTAGCCTTTTCATCGGGCAGGCGGATACCTGAACTCATCTCCATCGCTTGCGCGAGGGTAATTGTCTCAGACCCAGGGGCGAGTTTGGAGACGTCCAGTTTTTTTAGAAAGCTGATCGCGGGCTTGTCAATATCTTCGGGTTTGAGGAACCCCAATTGCATTGCCCGCCCCAAAGCCAGCGCGGTGTAGGATTTGGTGATCGACATCTGGTAGTGCGGATAATTGGCCCGGCCCCGGCGATAGTAGGATTCAAAAATCAACTTACCTTTGTAGCTGATGAGCAGGCTGTCTACAGTACCCGTCGTTTTATCGCCTTTCGGATCCGTTTCGACTTTCGGGGAAGCCGCCAGTTCCTCGGCATATTTTTGAACCAGCTCGGTGTTGCCACCATCAACGCCCAGCTTGCCGACGATTAGCCCGTCATTTTTATCCTCCGGGGCAACGCTAATATAGGGGTTTTCCAAGTCGGGCAACTTGGATTCCAGCAGATAGAGGTTGTCTTTAAGGTTGAGCGAAGTGACCTCAGGGGCGAGGCCGTTGCTTTCCTTCGCAGGGCTATTCAGCAAAAGTACGAGACTGAAAAATCCGATTCCGTACAGGGTTCGTTTGTTCATTGGTTTTTCTCCGGAGTGGTGCGCAGCGGTTTAAAATCATCGGTCATGAACGAGGAGGCCGGCAGGTCTTCGGCATCCGCATTCGTTTCCAGATTCTGCCCGGCGAATGAGACGGAAACCTTCTCGTCCGGGGCAGCCGTGCAATTATGTGCGTCAAGTTCTGCAATTTGGGTTTCTTTTCATATATTCCCCTTATCGTGGATATTTTTTCAACTGGCGCACGTTATCTCCCGTAGAACCCGGCTAGAACAGGCGTTCCTTGTCCATCCGAAGGTTGTCGATAATGACCTCGTCGGTGCCTAGCGACGCCTCGCTGTTGCGCCTCATTTCGAATATCAGCTTCACGCTGTCGTAGCCCGACCGCTTGCGCAGCGTGAAGACCACTTCCCCGTTGGTCGTCGGGAGGATATCGCCGAGATCGTCGCGCTCGATGATCAACGTGCCTGTGTTGTCGTAGATATCCGCAATGATGTTGAAGTCCGAATCCACCATGGTGATCGCTTTGGCGTCCAACCGGAAGATGTAGCGGGTGCCCAGCGGGTCGCCTGAGAGGTCGAATGTCCGCTCCATCCGCTTCCACGAAGTCACACCAGGTCCGATGAGGTACTGAATGGCCTTGGTGCCTTCAAGCACATTTGTGCTGATCAGCTTGATCTGCACTGGATTGACGATCGTCCAGCCGTTTGTGCCGGATTCAAAGCCTCCGTTGGACACGGCAGCGGCTGCACCGAGCCGGACGAGCGAAATGTTATCGAAGATGTAGCGCTTGTCGGTCGGCTGCACCTGCTCGACCACCAGATAGATGCGTAAGTAATTTGCCCCGGTCGGCTTTACGGAATCGATGCGGTAATCGATCCGCGCGTTGCTGTTCGTCAGCTGGCTGCTCTGCTGCGAACCGAGATTGCCGTTCGTGGGATTGGTATCCGTATCCCATTCGATTCGCAGATAGGCAAGGCCCGCTGAGCCGGCAAAGACCGAGCGGCCATCGGCACGCAGGATATAGCGCGTGTTGTCGAGATCCAGCGACACATTCAGTGTCTGGCTCAGACTCGAATTTGAGGAGGTGGTGCTGGCCGTCGAGCGGATCTGCGCACTCGTCCCTACGATGCTGACACCCGCAGTTGCTACTGAGCTGAACAAATAGTCGCCATTCGTCGTCCAGCCGGAAATCCCGTTCTCGAAGTTTCCGTTCGTCACGACGAGCAACTCGCCTTCCGGGTCGGTCACGCGGTATTGCGCATAGCTCTCGCCATATCCGAAGACAAACGGGCTGAGCTGGAAGCCATGGCTAATCCAGTTGGTGCCGTCGTTGCTGCCGAGCACATGGCGCGGCGTAATCTTCGAGTAATCCAGTTGCACCAGATTGTTGGTGGTCAAGGTTTGTGTCGGCGCCGGCATGAAGTAGTCGTCCGCCAGAAAATCCGTGAGCCCCGGATGCAGCAGTTCACCGAGCCCGATCATTCCGAACCACAGGTCGGCGATGCCTATCCCCGCCATTGCATACGTCGGGTCATCCATCGACCAGCGGGTCAGCATCCGTGAGTTTGAATAGGTTCCCGATGACTGCATTTCCTGGCGCAGGCCATCGCGGTAGGCCAGATACGCGCCGACCGCCGGAGAGGTCCAGCCATACTGGCCAAACCCGCAGACCGCCGGGAAGTGGATGATGTCGCCGGGATGGCTGGCCGGATCATCCGCATTGTAGTTTCCGGCAACCCACGGATTGTTGCCGGCGGAGAAGGCCGTGAAATACGGAGCGCCCATGTCGTCGCCGGCCGCCATGCTGATGGCATAGTAATTCCGGTTCTGCTCATCCCAGCCCGGCATATCCCGATGGTTCCGGAGGATCATGGAGCCGCCCATGTTGATAAAGGCCGAATGGTCCGATTTGATGACCGGCTCATTTGTCAGGAAATAATCCCAATAGGGGATGTCGTTGCGGTCGTAGAGGTAGTCCTCATAGTCCAACTTGGCGAACGGATCCTGCGCCGCCGCCAGATCCACCATGATCCAGCTCTCGTTCACGGAACCGTTGTTGATGTCCAGAGGGCCATAGTCATCATTCTTCCAGGTCAACGCGTAGTTCGGGCGTATCGTGTCGCTGGAACGCTTCATGATGGAGCGGAAATATTCCTGATAGCCTGCGATTTCCGCGTTGGCAGGGAACGTGGCCTTGGCACGGTAGGCCGCAGGCAGCAGCTTCATCATGGTGTACAGGGTGCCCGGGTCGCCCGTGGGTGTGCCGTTGGTGTTGTAGGTGTCGGTCAGGATGCCGTCAATGGTTTTGACGCCGCCCAGCCCGTCCGGGTAGGCCCCGGCGTTGCGCTTGAGAATCTTGGTGATCATGCCTTCCGCCTCGGGATCGCCGTTGACCAGATGGTCGGCCAGCAGGCAGTAGAGCACCCATCCGGAGGTGTCCACGTCGATGCCTGTCTGGAAGGTGTCGCCGGCCGGCACCAGCTTTGAGGTGTTGAAGCCTTCCGGCACGAGACCGTTTGGCCAGGCCAGAGACTTGACCGCGAGGGCATAGTTATTGAACTCGTCCTGGAGCCAGGCCTCGAAGCTCATGCGGGTGTCGGCGGTGTCGGACATGATCTGCGGGGAGGTGGTCGCCAGCAGCATGCGCCCGCAGGCGGTCGCGGCGATGCCGGCGAGGTCGGCCCCGAACGTCTTGTAGGTCTGCAGGGATGCGCTGCCGCCGCCCCGGACCGAGGCGGTCGAGGCGAAGCGCAACGTTGCGGTTGCGCCGTTGTTTTCCAGCACATACAGGCCGCCGTTAGCCAGGCCGCCGTAAGCGCGGCCAAAGGCCAGCCCCTTGATGTTGCTGCCGGAGGCGATCGCGGAACCGAGGCTCAGCGAAGCCGCCGGATTGACGCGGTAGATGCTCGACGGCGTGGACACATAGAGCTTCGCCGTCCAGTTGGTTCCGGTGCGTTCGGTCATATCCACGGCCAGTCCGGTGACCGGTGCGCCCACCGCGATGGTTTCGAGCGGGCGGCTGCCGGTGTCGTTGCGGCCGGCCGCATAGCGGTTCAGGCCGGTGTCCGTTCCGACAAACAGTTGGCCCTTGTAGTGCGCCATGCCAAAGTTCGCACCCGTCAGGCCGCCATCGATCACCAGCCGGTCGAATACCGTCAGCGTCCCCAGATTGAGGTTGAACAGCAGGACGGCATCCTTGTTCGTGCCGCCGGATGCGGAGCAAACGCCAATGTAGAGCAAACGGCCGCTTGGCGTGAAGGCCAGCGAGCACGGGCCGCCGACGCTACCGGAAAGATTCAGATTGGTTGCCGCCGCCTGGAGCATCGCGGAGGTTACCGTCGCGATGTTCGTACCGCGGATATCGCGGATTTCAATGCGGTCGCTGACGCGCTCCGCCACGGCATAAAGGCCGGCCGCCTGCGAAACCGCCACCAGCGTCGCCGGGTTCGATCCGCCGTAGGGCCAGGCGGCCGTTACGGCGGCGCCATCGCCGATTGGTTCTGCCGAGACCGAGGCATTGTCGAAGAAATAGTTCTTAGCCGTACCGGTTTTGCTGCAGATCAGTATAATTCGACCGGTGACGGCATTGGCGGGGGCGATGGCATTGCCGCGAAGTTCAAACCAGATACCCAGGGGATCGGTGCTGTTGTTCGCCGCGTCGAGCAGGATTCTCGAACCAATCATTGTACCCGTTGCATCGTACCATTCGACCTGAAGTTGGGCGGCCAGTCCGTTGGTGGCATTGCCCGAATTCAAGGCGTCGACGCTTAACAGGTAGTTTCTGCCGACCATAGCCGGGAAATCCTGATAGATATAGGTGCCGCCCCAGCAGAATTCAAGTGCCTGGTTTCCGCTTCCAATGATTGGATCGAAAGAGGCATCGGTCAGCCATGAATTATTGTTGGTGTTCAGGTTGAACCATTTCCAGGGCGGAGCATCGAAGGTGGCAGAACGGTCGGCGGTTGGTGTGCCGGTTTCAAAATCGCCGTTTAGCAGAATATTCGCTGACGGGGCGGCTATTGAAGAAGCCTTATAAAACCGTGCACGAGCGGCAGGCGGGATCAGGTCGGAATAAACCATGTTGCTTCCAGTGCCCGGCAGGTCGGCGGCGATAAGGTTCCAATCATTGGAAATCAGGTTTTCGCCGCGAGCAATGCTGTAATACCGGTCACTGCTGCTGTCAAATTTGAGCGTAAACAGCACACCGGTCGAGGTCCGGGAAAAGCCGTACGCCGTCAAAGCAACCGGCGTTGCATTGCTTGCGAAAGGAGTCCCCGCCGACGCAACTGCCGCCAGCGCCCAGGTGGTGATTGCAAGTAAAGCTCTCTTTTTCATTTTCGCTTTATGTTCGATCCGGTTGTCAGTGTGGCCGGCTGTTATATATATCATTTTTGGTCTCCGGTTTGAACGGTTATTTCGCTTGAAAAACCGCTGTCTGAGGTGACGGTTAGTTTGACCGCGCCGGCTTCATCGCGCCTGCTGCGCAAAATAGCGACGGCTTTCCCGTAAAAGAGGGGGTGGGTCTCGTCAGTGAATACGTCGTGATTCATCGGGTTGCCGTTGCCGACACCGATAAGCTTCGCCGGACCTTCGACCGTAAAGGTGAGGTTGTCCATTGCCCACGGGCAGACGCGCCCGTCCCGGTCGACCATCTCAATGGTGACGTAGCACAAATCCATGCCGTCGGCCGAGATGGCTGGACGATCGGGAGTCAGGCGCAGCGCCGCGGGCAGGCCGGTGGTTTGGACGGTGTCCTCGCCAATAATCTGTCCATTTTTGTAGGCGACGGCCTTGAGTTCGCCGGGTTCGTAGGGCACATCGAACCAGCAGAGACGGTAGCGCCGGACCATATCGTAGTAGGGGTTGGACAACGGCCCGTTTGCGGGTTCGCCTCGCGGCGTTTCGGGCAGAACCTCCACTTCACTGATACTTGCCAAGTAGTGCTCCTGAATGCCATGGATGGTGATCCGCACATGCCGCGCCCGGGTTTCGGGGAAGGTCAGGAGGATTTGCTGCCCATCGGTCTTGGCTGGTGCAACAATCTTTTTCCAAACCTTGGAATCGCAGGAGAGTTCGACAGAGTAGTCATACGTTGCGGCGGACTGCTCCCAGACGATTTTGATGCATTGAAAGTTTTTTTCTTCACCCAGATCGACCTGCCAGGTTTGCGGGGCGGATTTGCCGGCTGCGCACCAGCGGGTTTTCAGGTTTCCGTCGATCGCCTTGGATGCAAAGTTTTCTTCGATCACATTACCGAACTTGTCCTGATGGATTTGCTCGGAGCTGGCGCGGGCAGTTTTGCCGAAAGCCAGGTTTTGGACGGCACCCTTTTCTGTCTCTTTTTTGCGTCGGCCCAGGCTTTTGCCGTTCAGGAACAGCTCGGCTTCGTCGCCGTTGGTGTAGAGGATGACGGGAACCTTGTCGCCTGATTTCCAGTTCCAATGCGGGGTGAGGTGGACGGTGGTTTCCTGCGGGCACCAGTAGCTGCGGTAGAGGTAGTAGCTATCCTTCGGGAATCCGACGAGGTCGATGACGCCGAAATAGCTGCTGCAGGCCTCAATCCCGTTGGGGTTGGGCTGGATCTTTCCGCCGATGTAGGGCGTCGGCTCGCCGAGATAATCGAAGCCGCTCCAAACGTATTCGCCGGCCACGAACGGATAGCGGATCATGCGGTCGATCTCCACCTCGGGAATGTCGGCCCACGGCGCGGCGGTAAGGATGTAGGCGGTGCACTCGCCGTCCTTCGAGTAGTCGGTCTTGTACTCAGGAAGCTTGAGCTTGTAGGCACCTCGCGTTCCGAACGCCGAGGCGGATTCGCTGAAGACGGTCGCCTTGTCGGGATAGTTTTCGAGCGAGGTCAGAAATTTTTCCTGATAGTTCCAGCCCAGGGCATCAAGCGCGTCGAGGATGTGCTTGTTTTTATCGGCGGCGGAGGGCTGGTTGCAGCCCATGGTGACCGGGCGGGTGGGGTCGTATTTCTTGAAGTAGCCGGCCATCTTCGCCACATGTTGCGGCGCCTGCCCGTCTTCGTTCTCCAGCAAGGGGCCGTTTTCGTTGGCGATCGACCAGGTGTAGACGCACGGATGGTTGCGGTCGCGCCGCACAAAATTGCGCACCTCGGCTTCGGCATAGTTGTTCACATAGTCGGCGGTCGAGCACTTGACGCCGGCCGTATGGCCATATTTATCGAACAGCTCGTCGAAGACCAGGATGCCCATGCGGTCGCACAGTTCCAGCATTTCCGGCGCGGGCGCATTGTGGCTGGTGCGGATGGAGTTGACGCCCATTCCCTTGAGGATTTCGATCTGACGTTCCATGGCGCGCGGATAGAAGGCGCTGCCGAGAGGTCCCTGGTCGTGGTGCATATTTACGCCCTGAATCTGCACGCGGCGGCCGTTTAGAAACAGCCCCTTATCGGCGGTCCACTCGATGGTACGGATACCGAACGGCACGACCTCCTCGTGAACCATTTTTCCGTTGCGGTAGATCCGGGTCGTGGCAGTGTAGCGCCGGGGCTTTTCTAGGTCCCAGCGCAGGGGTGATGAAACTTTAAAATCGAAATTTAAAATCTGAAGCATGCCGGCAGGAACGATCTCGTTTTTCCGAAGTCTGGAAATCTCAGTCCCGGTTGGATCAAGTAAAGTCGTTTCAACGACCACCTCTTCCGTGCGGGAGGAGGCGTTTTGAATTTCCACTGAAGCATGCACGTCAGCATTTTTATCGGTGATCTCGGGCGTGGTAACAAAGACGCCCCAGACGGGAATGTGAACGGGATCGACGAGGCGCAGTGTTATTTTCCGGTAGACGCCCCCGCCGGGATACCAGCGTGAAAAGTGTTCGCGGGTATCGGCATGGACGGTCAGCACGTTTTCTCCGTCAAAATTGGCTGCGTCAGTGGCATCGAGGTGGAACGAGTTGTAGCCGTATATCCACGAGCCAACCTTCTTTCCGTTCAGGTAAACCGTCGGCGAGGCCATCACTCCATCGAAGATGAGCTGAACGCGTTTGCCTTTGTCCGCCGCAGGAAGATGAAAACTTTTGCGGTACCAACCCTCGCCAAGCCACGGCAGCTTGGCCTGCCCTCCATGGTCTGTCAGCTTGCCGAACGGGCCGCTGATGGCCCAGTCGTGCGGAAGGTCGACCCGCTCCCAGCCGGAGTCGTCAAACGAAGGCGCGACGGCCGCCGGTTGATCGCCCTTGGAAAAACGCCAGCCGAAATTGATATCGTCGAGGCGGGTTTGGGCAGAGGCCAGGTTCGATGCAACCATTGCCGCAATCAGTGAGAGTACAATGCCAACCGGTTTGTAAAGAGGTTGTTTCAACGGCGACATGTGCTTGCTTCCGTTCAGGGATCAATGCGCACTTTGCCGCAGTAAGCGGGCTGCCATCCCCATTGGGGCGGCATCATCTGCGACGCCCATTTATTGAAATCTGCTTTGAGCTGCCCGGCCAGCTCGGGGTGCGTCAGAATAAGGTTTGTGGTTTCGTTGGGGTCGGCGTCAATATGGTAGAGTTCGGTATCGCTGCCCTTGGGTGTGACGAGTTTCCAACCCTTGGAACGGATGGCCTGCTGGGACAGGAAGCGCCAGTAAAGCGTCTCGTGCGGCGGTTTCTGCACCTGCCCGGCCAGATGCGGCAGTAGATTGACGCCGTCAAGCTTCCACTCCTCGGAAATTGTTCCGCCGGCGGCCGCGACAGCGGTGGGCAGGATGTCGAGGGAAATGACAGGGTGTTCATACTCTTTTCCGGCGGGCAGTTTGCCTTTCCATTGCACCGCAAAGGGCACGTGCGTTCCGCCGTCGTAGAGTTGGCCTTTTTCGCCATGCAGCGGGCCGTTGCAGGACATATTGTCGCCGCCGCCGTTGTCGCTCAGAAAAAAGATAAGGGTGTTTTCCTCCAGTCCGTTTTTCCGGAGTTCGGAAAGGATGCGCCCGATATTTTCATCCATCGAATAGATCATCGCCACACAGGCCCGCCGCTTTGCGTCTTTGATGTGCTTGAACTTTTCAAGGTGGTCTTTGCGTGCTTGCATCGGGCCGTGCGGCGCATTGAACGCCACATATAGAAAGAAAGGGTTGTCTTTGTGTCGCTGGATGAAGTCCACCGCCTCGCGGCCGAAGTCGTCGGTCAAGTAGGCTTCCTGCATGGTGGCTGGCTCCAGTCCCCGGAGGAGTTTGCCGGGTTCAAAATAGCTGGAGGCCCCGTTATTGAATCCGTAGAACTCGTCGAAACCGCGATGAATCGGGTTGTATTCGGGTCCTGTGCCATCGTGCTGTTTGCCGATCATGCCGGTGGTATACCCGAGTGTTTTCAAACGGTCGGCGATAGTTTTTTGCTCTAGCGGAAAACCGAGTTTGGTGTCCGTCGACTGGCGGAACGGTCCAGGATTGTCCTCGAAACCGAGCCGGTTCTGGTAACGGCCCGACAGCAGACCGGCACGCGACGGCCCGCAAACGGCGCAGGAGACATAGCCGTTGCGGCAAACAATCCCGTTTTTTGCGAGCGAGTCAATATACGGGGTGGGGGTTTCGGTAGACCCGTTGAATCCGACGTCGCCAAAGCCAAGGTCATCGGCTAAAATGATCAGTATGTTGGGTTTTCGTTCCAGTGGTTCCGCCCATACGGATGAAGCGAATGCGGTCAACGTTGCGAGTTCAGCCAGTTGAATAAATACGCTATGTTTCATACCCCCTCCCGAATTCGACCCCGCACGTTCTTAACACTCCGTACACAATCCGGCTGAATACCGGAATCAACGCCGCCAAGATCTTTCATAACGAACGGATCCAGCTTGACGAAAAGAATCTATATATGTAAGGGGTTACAGGTGGCAAGACAAATCCATAATCCTACGAATGGAATGTGCGTTTAAATGCCGCAATTGGAAAGTGACCGCCCGGCATTATCCTGCGGTCTTCAGGTCGAGTTGCGCACGGAAAGGGATGTGGTAATGGTAAGGGTGGATGGGTTTCCCTTTTGCGCGTCAATGCGGCGAATGGCGAGGTTGGCCGCTTCATAGCCAATATCCATCATTGGCACCTGCACCGAGGTAAGCCCGGCATAGAGGGCGCTTTCAGTATCGTCAAATCCGATCATGGCCAGATCGCCGGGCACGGTGTAGCCTTTTGCCTTCAACACTTCGAGGGCGCCAAGCGCCATACGGTCGTTAAATGCAAAGATGGCTTCGGGCAGAGACTTTCCGGATTCAAGGTGGTCGGTCATTTGCTCCATACCGCCTTCGTAAGTAAAGTTGCTTTCAATAATGGTAACCGTTGAAAAATCCTTTCCGGCATCTTCGAAGGCGAGCTTTGCGCCGTTCAGGCGCTGGATGCTGTCGAAATTGTCGGCCGGACCGGTGAGCAGCAGGATGTTTTCGATTCCCTTATTCAGCAGGTGTGTGACGGCGCTCGCCGCGCCGTTGGTGTTATCGATCTCCACGACATCAAACGTAGCACTGGTTTCCGCACTATGACCAATCATCACGACTGGCACGGTATCGTTAACGAGTTTTTTGATCTGGCGGTCTGAAAGGTCGATGTTGATCATCACAATGGCGTCGGAACGACCGTCCAGAGCAAGCGACAGCAGGGTTTCCTTGAGTCCGGCCTTGTCGTGGTAGAAGGAGACAAGCAGATGCAAACCGGCTTCCTTGGCGGCGTTGTCGATGCCGCGAAGGACCTGTACGTAGAAGCCGTTGTCGATTTCCGGGAAAATCACGCCGAGAGTGTCGGTTTTCTGGCCGGCCAGCATGCGGGCGGCTGGCTTGGGGCGGTAGTTAAGTTCTTTGACGGCATCAAGCACAATCTGGCGTGTTTTTTCGGTCACTACATCTTTCCGGTTGAGCACGCGCGAAATGGTGGCAGTTGAAAAACCGGTTTTTTTACAAACATCATATAGTGTGGCCATGTGTAAACTCCTTGCGCGGGTAAATCGCAATGATTTATCGCTGAAATGTAACTGTTCTGCAATGTAAGTTAAGAAAAATATTTACCTTGTGGTATGGGATTGTTATGTTTTCCTGCTTTCGCCATGCAAGCGATTACATGCAGGTGTGACATAGCCAATTAACCTTGCCTTGAGTCTGCAGAAGGCAGGGAAAGAATGTATTTGAATACAAAGCATATTATAGCCAAAGAAGATAAGATTCCGCTGGGGCGTTTGGTTGCCTACGGCATGGGCGGGCTTGTTCCTGTTGCGCTCTTTAATATTGCAGGTCAGTTGATGGGACTGGTCGCCAATATCAGCTTGGGGTTGAGTGCCTTCTGGCTGGGGGTGATCATGATTATTCCGCGCCTTTGGGATGCGGTATCCGATCCCCTGATAGGTCATATCAGCGACAATACCCGAACACCGTGGGGGCGCCGTCGGCCTTTCATTCTTCTTGGCGGAATTTTAGTGGCCGTCAGCTTTGTGTTGATGTGGTGGATTCCGGACGCCGAAACGGTAAAGGGTGTGTTCGCTACCGAGGCTTCTTATAACTGGTTCAGACTGGTCTATATTCTGGTTTGGATGCTCATTTTTTTCACCGCATGCAACATTTTCGAAATACCGCACGGGGCGCTGGGTATGGAAATGTCCGGCGATACCCACGAACGGACCCGTTTGTTCACCGCGAAAAGCTTTCTGGGAAACCTGTTTGCCATGGGCACGCCATGGTTGTTTTTCCTTGCGAATCTGGACATTTTCAGCGGCCCCGGGGGGAACGAGGCCGATGGCATGCGCTGGGTTTCGATGTTGATCGCCGTTGTTCTTATTCCGCTTTCCGTCTGGTGGTTCTTTGTCTGCAAAGAGCCGGGTTTCGCTGCAATCAAAGCGCAGGAAAAGACCAAATTCTGGCAGAGCATCAAAGTCACGTTCAAGAACCGCACCTTCCTCATCCTGGTGGGTATTTTCTTCATCCTGGGCATGGGCTTCAACTTTGTCGGATTGCTCAACTATTACATTTCGATCTTCTATCTCTATGGCGGCGACAAAACTGCTGCAGGGCCTTTGCTGGGAATCAACGGAACCATTTGGGCGGTCACGGGACTGCTGGCCGTTTTCCCGCTCAACTGGATGGATCGACGCATTGGCAAGCGCAACACGCTGGTCGTGGCTATTCTTTTGATGTGCGGCGCGCAACTTTCCAAGATCGTCTGCTACAACCCCCAGCTGCCATACCTCGTCATTATTCCCACAATCATGCTTTCGGCCGGCATGCTGATGTTCTTTACGCTCGGCCCCTCGATGCTGGGCGATATCTGCGATGAGGACGAACTGAAAACCGGCATTCGTTCCGACGGCAGCTATTATTCAATCTATTGGTGGTTTTTCAAGATGGGTACCGCATTCGCCAGTCTTGTGACCGGCAGTCTGATTTTGCTTTCGCAGTTTGACCAAATGCAATCCACCTCGGTCGATAAAGTGGCCGGAAACCTGGCTATTGCCCGTTCCGAGGTGGTTGCTTGGGAATCCGGGATGCAATCATATGGTTCTGAATCCCGGACGCAGAAAATCAGGGAGCAGCTCGACGGCAGCCTCAAGGAAGTCGGCAAACTCCGTGCACACTTTCTTGAACGGTCAAATGAAGTTCCGGAGTCCGGCACACATGTTGCAGCGCTGCTCGAAACACTTGATGAAATCGAACGCGGCATAAACGAGCTGAACGCCGGAGGCTTAATGGAGCCGGAGCCGTTGATTGAACAACTGGGGAGACAAATCAGCACGACCCGGCGGCTCGCAGAGCAGACACCACAAACCCTGCTTCGTCTTCGCATCATCGAAATTTCGCTTCCGCTCGTTTTAAGTATCTTTTCCCTGCTCTTGACCTTCCGGTATCCGCTTTCAGAGACGCGGGTATACGAAATCAAGGCTGAGCTGGAGCGCCGGAAGGCGAGTGTTTTAACCGGCCAATGAATTACTTATGGAACAGAAAATGGATGTAGTGAAACTGAACATGGGCGACCGCCGGGATTTCGACCGGATCGAATTTTTAAATAAGGCCGGCCTGACGTTTGCGCTATATAAAAATGGCGGAACGCGTGGCATATTCCTCGACGGGCTGATGATCAGTCAATTGGAAGGGCATCCTTTTCAGGGCGGACTCGATCGCGTCTACCTGCGCAAGCACTCCGCCGGCGGCATCGAAGCCTTTCCAATATCGGGAACGGCGGCGGATTGCTTCTTTCATAGAAACGGCGCGGAATGGCATCTGGATGACGGGGAACTTGAAGCGTCGATGCAATTGATGCTCCATCCCGAAAAGCCCATCCTCTTCCGCGTGTGCCGCGTGCGGAACAACAGCACGGCGTCTGTGACGCTTGACTGGATGGCGGGGCAGGATCTCGGGCTGGCCGATGCAGGCGCGCTAAAAAACAACGAAGCCTATGTGTGCCAATATCTGGACCACAAGATCACCGAACATCCCGTCGCCGGAAAGGTGGTGCTTAGCCGCAACAACCTGCATTCGAAAAACCCGTTTGCTGTTAACTTCTGTCTGCAAGGGGCACAATCGGCCTCCACCGACGGATACCAGTTTTTCGGAACGGCATCCAAACTCAGCGGCCAACCCGCCGCGCTCGGTTTCCAAACCTTGGAAAACCGCGTCCGCCAATACGAATTCGCCTTCGCCGCGTTGCAATCGCACAAGCTCGAGCTCCCGCCTGGCCAGAGTAGCGTAACAGTTTTTGCCATGTATGTTCTGGGATCGCATCCGTCGGTTTCTTCGGACAGAGATCTCGCGCTGGTCGACGAAGCTCTCAAAATCGATCTGCCTGAACTGGGCGACAAAACAGCGGACAGCCAAACAAATGCCTTCTTTTCAAATACGCCGTTACTCTCCGTCGAATCGTTGGACGATGCGGAGTTGAAGGGATTGTTTGCGGGCGAGTGGCGGCATGTTGAATGTTCGGATTCCAACGAGATTTACTCCTTCTTCTGTGGCGACGAAACGCATGTGGTGCTACCCGCGAAGGAATCTGTAGTTGAGCGCCCGCACGGCACCATTCTGAAGTCGGCGCACGGCGCGGGCCTCGATGAAAACGTTTTGTGCGTCACTTGCTACGGCTGTGGTGCGTTCGGCTCCCAATTCTCGGTCGGCAACACCACCTTCGGGCGCTTCAGCACCATCCTGCGCAACTCGCTCAACCTCGAACGGTCCAGTGGTATCCGTATATTCGCCAAGGTGTCCGGGATTTGGAAACAGCTGGCATTTCCGTCCGCGTTCGTGATGGAGCGCGACCGGGTCCGCTGGATCTACAAAACGGATGAAGGTACATTTGAAGTCGTTGCCAGGGCCACCACGGAAACAATGGAATACGCCGCTGTTCCAATTAGCGGAACGCCGCCCGCCCTCCGCGTGACGTGGGAAGTTTGCGGTGATGCCAACGAATTCGATTCCGCGCCGCAGGTTGAATGGGATGCGGACGGAAAGCTAATGTCCTTTTTCCCGGCCGAGGGATCCTTGTTGAAAAGAAATTTCCCCGAAAGCTGTCTGCTGGCCAGACTGGATACCGCGACTTGCTCGGTCGGTGGGGCGGAGAGGCTCGGAGGGAAAAAAGAACCCTATGTGGTGATGGATATCCCCTCAGGCAGATTCAGACTGACGTTGACCGGTCACTATGACGGCAAGGCTGAGGCGATGAACCGCTTCGAAAAAGCCAAGATGCCGGAATGGGCTTCCTTGACGGCCAACTTCAGCCTGAAATCCGAATCGCCCGGTGGCGCGAAGTTGTCGGATACGATTATCTGGTATGCACACAATGCCATGATCCATTATGCCGCCCCGCGCGGCATGGAGCAGTATAGTTGCGGCGCATGGGGCACCCGCGATGTCTGCCAGGGCCCGCTCGAATTCCTGCTCGCGCTCGGCCACGATCAGTCTGTGGCCGATATGCTCTGCACGATCTTTTCGCGCCAGTATGCCGATACAGGAATCTGGCCGCAGTGGTTCATGTTCGACGGCTTTGGCGCTGTCCAGCAGCACGAGTCGCACGGCGACATTGTCTTTTGGCCGATTAAAGCGTTATGCGATTATATCGAACAGACCGGTGATTTCCAGATACTGGAAAAAGAGCTGCCCTGTACCGACTCTAAATCCCTTACCTTCACGGAGGAAAAGGTTTCGCTGCACGAACACGTCGTGAAAGCCGTGGAGCACATCGTCGGCGCGTGCGCCGCAGGCACCGCGCTACCATTCTACGGTGATGGCGACTGGGACGATTCGCTTCAGCCCGCCAATCGCGAGATGAAAACCCGCATGGTCAGCGGGTGGACGGTCGGGTTCGCCTATCAGACGCTTTCCGCGCTTTCCATGGTTTGGGTAAACGCAGGCTATGCCGCCGATGCCGACCGGCTGTCCGCTTTTGTGGAGCGCATGGTCAGCGACTTTCAGACGCATCTTTTCAAGGACGGTATAGTTGCCGGATTTGCCCTTTTCGGCGATAAGGGAACCGCCCATATGCTGCATCCTTCGGATGCCGCCAGCGGAATCCACTACCGGTTGCTGTCCATCAACCGGTCGATCATCAGCGAACTGTTCTCGCCGGATGAAAAGGACTTTCACCTGAATCTGGTCGACAGGCATCTCAAGTTCCCGGATGGCGTGCGGCTGATGAACCGGTCGCCGGAATACAGGGGCGGAAAATCAGTTCATTTCCAGCGTGCGGAAACGGCCGCTCATTTTGGGCGCGAGATCGGCCTGCAGTATGTCCATGCGCACATCCGCTACTGCGAAGCGCTGGCCAAGGTGGGTCACGCCGACGAACTGCTCGCAGGCCTGCTGGCCATCTCGCCGGTGGCGATCAAAGAAACGGTTCCGAACGCGCGGCCGCGCCAGGCGAATCTCTATTTCTCCAGCTCGGACGCCGAGGTGCATGACCGCTATGAAGCGGCGGAGCGTATGGACGAATTGAAAGAGGGTAAGGTCGGCGCTCTCGGTGGTTGGCGGCTCTATTCCAGTGGTCCGGGCATCTACATTGGTTTGGTAATAAACCGGCTGTTCGGCATCCGCCGCAGTTATGGCCGCGTCGTGATCGATCCGGTGCTGCCGAAGTCGATGGATGGCGCGGAACTTGATCTCGACTGGAACGGCAAACGCGTTCGCTGGGTCTATCAGGTGAAAAAACAATCCTTTGACCCGGCCATCGTCCTGGTTAACGGCGTGCCGGTTGAGAATTTCCAACGTCTGGGAAATCCATATCGCGCCGGCGGTCTCAGCATCCCCGCCGATACGTTTAATTTGATGCTGACCCAAAAGGAAAACACCGTTGAAATCCAACTGTAACCGCTGGAACTTCCTTGCGGCAACTGCTGTTGTGTGTGCGCTTCCGAGCATTGGAAAACCCTTGCAGAAGCCGAACGTACTGTTCGTTATCGTCGATGATCTGCGGCCGCTGATCGGCTGCTACGGCGACAAGACCGCCATCACGCCGAACCTCGATGCATTGGCGGCCGACGGCATGCTGTTCGAACGCGCCTATGCGCAATACCCGATCTGTGGTCCGTCGCGCGCAAGCTTTCTGTCCGGGATGCGGCCGGATACGACCAAAATGATGAGCAATAACGAACCGTTTCATAAAGTCCTGCCGGATGCGCTGACGATTAACCGCTATTTCAAACAGAACGGCTACGCCGTGTTCGGGGCTGGAAAGGTCTATCACAACAGCGAGGGCCCCGATTCCGATTGGTCGAAACCCTACTGCAAGACGGAGTGGCTCGACCATGTCCGCCCGGACAATAAGGCCGTCGCCGATGTCTTTTTTACGAAAAACAAACGGGGCCTGCCTCCGTCAATCGAAGCGGAAGACGTAGGCGACGACGCCTATTGTGACGGCGTGGCCGCTGCCTTTTCCGAAACGGCCATTGCCGAAGCCGCGAAGACGGGTGCGCCGTTTATGATGATCACCGGGTTCCGCAAGCCGCATCTGCCGTGGTGTGCGCCGAAAAAATACTGGGATCTCTACGAGCGCGAGAAGATGCCTATCGCCGACAACCGTTATTTTCCCAAAGGAGCGCCGGAGGTTGCGCTGAATCACTATGGCGAACTGTTTGGCTACCCCGACATCCCGGACAAAACGCCGCTGACCGATGAGCTGGTCCGGCAGTGCATGCATGGCTATTATGCTTGCGCAAGTTATGCCGACGCGCAGCTTGGGCGCCTGATTGCGGCCCTCAAGGCTGGCGGCGTTTACGAAAATACCGTGATTGTGCTGTGCGCTGACAACGGCTATCAGCACGGCAACAACGGCGTCTGGACGAAGGGCGTTAACTGGGAAAGCACCGACCGTGTGCCGTTGCTGCTGCGGGTTCCGGGCGTTGGAAAAAACGGGCAGCGCAGCCGTGCGCTGGTCGAGCTGCTTGATATCTACCCGACGCTTTGTGAAGCCGCCGGAATTCCCGTCCCGAAGCATTGCGAAGGGAAAAGCCTGCTGCCCCTGCTTGAAAACCCGAACCGCGAGTGGAGCGAAATCGCGTATAGTCAGCTTCGCAAAGGCAAGGTGACCGGCCGCTCCATCCGCACGGAGCGCTACCGCTTCACGCTCTGGGAAAATCCCGACGGAGTAGTTGGCGTCGAACTTTACGACCAGGAAAAAGACCCGCAGGGGAATATTAATCTGGCGGTTTCTCCGGAGAATGAAATATTGGTGCAACAGATGACAAAGCTGCATCGTGAAAAATGGTTACGGAAGTAAATGTTGAAAATCCAGTTTCCAGATAATTTTGTTTGGGGTGCAGCCACAGCGGCGTATCAGGTTGAAGGCGCGGCATTCGAGGACGACAAAGGTGAATCGATCTGGGATCGCTTTTCCCATGTGCCGGGAAACACCGAGCGCAACGAAACCGGCGACATCGCTTGTGATCAGTACCACCGCTATCCCGACGATATCAGGCTGATGCAGGAGATGGACCTGCAGGCTTACCGGTTTTCCATCTCGTGGCCGCGCATCTATCCGCAGGGCATCGGAGCCATCAATGAAAAGGGGCTCGATCACTATGAGCGTCTGGTTGATGCGCTGCTTGGCGCAGGCATCGATCCGTGGATCACGCTCTATCACTGGGATCTGCCGCAAGCTTTGCAGGACCGCGGCGGCTGGCCAAATCGCGAGATTGCCGACTGGTTCGCCGACTATGCTGTAACCATGGCTAGACGGTTGGGGGATCGTGTGAAGAACTGGATGACGATGAACGAGCCTTGGGTTTGTTCCTACTTCGGCTACCGCTACGGAACTATAGCCCCCGGCATTAAGGACCACCGGCAAGCGTTGGCGGCGGCGTACCATTTCAACCTCGCACATGGCCGCGCGTACGTCGCGATGAAGCAGGTGAATCCGAATCTGAAGATCGGCATCACCCACGCTACCCAGCAGCACCGTCCGCTGGACGATAAGCCGGAGTCGCTCGCGCTGGCCGAATTTCTCTGGGAGGAAAACAACGGGCTGTTCATGGAACCCGTTCTCTCCGGAAGCTATCCGCAGGCGATCATCGAAAGGTATCCCGAAGCGGTTCCAACCATTGGAAACGCCGATTTGGAGGAAATGAACCACTACGACTTTATCGGCCTGCAATACTACACCGACAACCTCATCCGCAATGGCCAACTGATAACGGAACGGCTGCCGGAGTTTGAGTACACCGAGATGGGGTGGCCTGTCACCCCCGATGGGTTCTACAACAACATCATGGAGTACGTCCGTCGTTATAACCCGAAGGAGCTCGTCATCACCGAAAACGGAATGGCGCTGGCCGACGGGATTGACATCGACGGCCGCATTCGCGATGTGCGGAGGCAGGAATATTTCAAGGTACATCTCGGAATGGTGCACCGCGCCATTCAGGACGGCGCGCCGTTGACGGGCTACCTCGCATGGTCATTTATGGATAACTATGAGTGGGCCTGCGGCTACCGCCCGCGCTTTGGTCTCGTGTACAACGACTATGCCACGCAAACCCGCACAATCAAAGAAAGCGGCCGCATGTTCGCCGAAATCATCCGCAACAATGGATTGTAGTCGGAGCGGGAGTTTTGAGTTGTTTAAAGCGGTCGCTTAAGGGGGGGGGGCGGACAGAATTTCAAATTCATCTTGACGTGTGTACCCGCTTACACCACACTTCGATCTTATAGAATACGGGGTCTGCGACAGATGCATAACATAGGGTGGGGAAGAGTGATGAAAAAAAATGTTGCGGCAATTATCCTTTCTCTGTTCGGCATCATTGGCGGGGCGGTTGCGGCACCGTGGTACGGGCTGACGGTATTTTCCGACAACTTCGATGGCGTGACCGGCGGTGCCATCACACCAACCACCGCGCGGGGATGGATCTTTTCCGGGGTTCCGTACTGGAACAGTAACAGCGGAGTCTCAAACAGCGGGTTCTTTTTTCTGCGGGGCACCTCATCAATGAACCAGTACACGAACCTCACCAGTGCCGCCACCTACAGCCGCGACTTTCACCTGACCTTTGACTGCTATTTTTCAGCTACGGCACCATCCGGAGATGAAGTGGGTTATGTGGCGATCACCCGCGACAGCGGAGTCACCTGGACCAACGAGTTTTCTCTAGCGCTCACCGCGACCAATAACATTAGCTGGAGTGTGGCGGGTTATTCCGGCCCGTATCTCATCGACATTGATACCAGCGGCTGGACGGACGGACAGTTGGCCGGATTCGGGTTTAAGTTTTCGCAAGCCACAAGTGCTTCCGCCGACCACTTCAATGTTGATAATGTTCTGCTTGCCGTCCACACAAACGCGACGTCCTATTACACGCTGACGGTCACCAACGGCAGCGGTAGCGGTTCGTATACCAACGGACATCAGGTGGCGATTGCCGCCAGCAATCTGACAGGCAAGGTCTTTGTTAAGTGGACCGGCGATACGCAGTATTTGGCCAGCGCGGCCTCCACCTCGAGCAACACGGTCATCATGTCAACCAATGCTGTAACCCTGACCGCAACGTACAATCCGGCCTATCTGCTGACAGTCAACGACGGTACCGGCGGCGGGTGGTATACGAACGGACATGTGCAGATGATTGAGGCGTTGGTGCCGGCGGTCTTTGTTAAGTGGACCGGCGATACGCAGTACGTGGACAATGTCACCAACAGCATCGCCAATGTCACTATGCCGGCGACGAATGTCACCCTGACCGCGTCGAACAACCCCTACATGCGGATCAGCTACCTGGCCAACAACATTATTGAAGTCGCCAACCTTTTCGGAGGGGCCGCCAACGGACGTTACGAACCCGGCGAAACCATTGACATCACGGTTTCCAACCGCAATGACGGCACTCTGGATGCCAGCCTTGTGACGAACTCGCTCTCAGCCGATCCGGCCTATTTCACGATTTCCAACCTGACTTCATCGACCTATCCGTCGATGCCGGTCGGGACTGTGACCTCCACGGTCTATCGGGTAACAATCCTTGCTGCAGCCACGAACGGCACTTATTTGTTCAGCGTCACTAACCGGGCGGGCGCAAATATCTGGGCGGGCTCCTTTCCACTGGACGTATTCAAGCAGAGTCTCCCGGCGGTTTCTCCGCCCTCGATCACGATGAGTGTTCTGCCGGGAGCAACGGTCACCAATACGCAGGTCACGGTGACCAATTCCGGCAACACCGCATTCACCTTTAATATTACCGATAACGGAACGTGGGAGTCTTCGTACGTCGCGACGATTGGCACTCTCGGTTCAACCGCTTTTGCAACGTATAACGATGTGATCGTGCTCAAGGATCCGGATGTCACCAATCCCTATAATTCATCCACAAACGACGGTGTCAGCGTGGTAACAAGCCTCGGATTTAACTTTCCGTTCTATGGCACGACCTACAGCAACTTTTATGTCACCGCCGACGGATACATCGGGCTGAGCAACACCACCAATGTTCCGGTGCAGAGCACAGACTGGATCGGCCCGTTGCCGGTTACAAACGCGACGACGCAGATTATTGCCCCGTTCTGGGGAGCCCTGCGTTCACCGGCAAGTAGCATTCGCTACAACAGGGATCCCGCCACCAAGCGTCTGGCGATCTCCTTCTCCGGAGTTTCGAAAGAGGGCGGAACCCCGCTTGGATTCCAGGCGGCGCTGTTCACCAACGGGTGTATCGAGCTCCGCTACGCAACCATTACCGGCGTTACGAATAGTTATGGCCAAACCAATGTGACAATCGGCGTTCAAGGCAGTACGACCAGCTATACCAACCTGACGATGGTAAAGCCGGGCAACGGCACGTCGATTCTATTGACTCCGCAGAAAGATCAGTGGGTCAGTTACGCGCCGGCACAGAATGTAACTGTCGCGCCGCTGGGTTCGCAGGTGATCACCTTTATTGCCAATGCGGCCGGAAAGGCGGCGGGAGTCATCGCGGCATTTAATGCGCAGTTCAACTGGAGCACCGGCGGCTCGTCGAACGTTTCGGTTACCGCAAACGTGGTTGCCGCTGCTCCGATTTACAGCGCAGTTTCCAGCCTCTCCTTTACCGGTTTGGCCGGACAGGTCACCTCGGTTCCGTTCATCATTCACAATACCAATGGCACCGGCACGCTGACCTTCACCATCAGCGACAGCACGGCGCTCGCGGCTGGATACAGCACCACCAATCCGGCCTACAGCTGGATTGATATTTCCTCAACCGGAATAACGGTTCCCCTCAACGATCCCGATCCGAGCCCTTACATCACGGCGGCGGACGAAGGATTCAGTGCGATGATTCCCATGAAGTTTGCTTTTCCCTTCTACGGCGGCAGTTACACGCAACTGTGCATTAGCGTCAATGGGGCACTGTGGCTGGATACCACGGGACGGGTGTATGCTGCGGGGAGTTTGGCATCCTTAAGCAGCAACATGCCTGCGCAGATGATCGCACCGTACTGGGGTGATCTGGTCATAGACACCAATGCGACCATCAAATATTACTCGACGGCAGAACAGATCGTTATCACCTGGGAAAACGTCCGCCAATACGGATTTGACGGAGGCTCTAACCAAACATTCCAGGCGGTTCTCAAGCCGTCCGGCGACATTACATTCCAATACAAAAAACTGGAAGGGCAGAGCTGGGCGAATACCACCATCGGCCTGCGCGACCGCTACAGCACGGGCGTGCGTTATGGGACGGCCACACTCTGGCAACCGAGCGATTGGATCGTCAGTACCAACCAGTATGGGATGGTTTCTACACAGTATGTCAATGTGGTCAGCAATCGTGCCTTCCAGATCCGGCCCACGAAGATCCGTACGATCGGCTATACGCCGAGTAGCGGCACGATTGCGGCCGGCAGTAATGCGGTCATCACCATCACTGGAGATGCCTCCAATCAACAGGCTGGAACCAATAATATTTCCACCAACACAACGCTGACCATCACCCACAATGCATCTACAAATGTAGCGACGCTCGCTGTGATGTTCACGGTAACCAACAGTCAGGAGACCGTTTTTGTTCGTGCCGCCGCCTCCGAGCTGGCGGATGGCAGTATTGACAGCGACGGCGACGGCGTTTCGGACGACCTTGAGCGTATCGCGGGGACGGATCCGCAGAACGCCGACTCGGTCTTTACGCCGACGATTGGCAGAGATTCCTCCGGCACCTATTTGTCGTGGCCCGCGCCGCTGGACGGAGTGCAGCGCAACTACACCCTTTATTTTACGACCAACCTGATGAGTCTCTGGGAGTATTTATACACGGTTACGAACGGGGTGACCTATTTGGATGCAGTGCACAGCAACGTACCGGCGATCTATTACAAAATCACGGTGCCGATGCAGTGAGAATTTAATGGCCGGCTTCCGGACGGGGCGGTGGATTGATGGTGAAGGGAACACAAATCAAGGAGCAGAGGATGAAGAAGAGAATAGTTTGGCTCACAGCGGCCTTAATAGCGTTCGGACTGGTCGCACAGGCTGAAACGGTGATCACATCTCCGACGGGTCTGCCGGATGAGAGTGATGTGGTGCTGGAATCAGCCGTTAACGCGGTTAAAGAGATTCCTGCGGATACCGTCAAAGCGGTCGGCGGCGCGGTGTCCTTTACTGGCGATGAGCTGCGCAATACAGCGCACGGAATCAAATCTGCTTTTGAAGGCGACACTCCGCGCGAAACCGTCCGGCAGGAGATGCTCGGTGAGGTGGCCGAATCGTGGGATCGCTCCAGCGAGATTATTTTTCGCGCCTATAAGGTCAGTTCAGCGGTCGGCAGAACGATGGCGGGTACAGATACAACGCAGAGAGTTTTTCTGGATGTGAAGGACTTTTTTAGTGAAGTAGGTTTCCCTAAAGGCGCCTCGGCACGGTTCCAGCCGAAAAGCGGACAACTGCTGGTGTATAATACACATTCTAATCAGCAGCTGATTGAAGACACACTGGCGAAGTATCACTATGAGGAACGCGACTACCGACAGGTTGAAATTAAAGCCAAGTTTATCGAAGTCAGCCAGAGCACACTCAACGAGCTGGGTTTTTCCTGGGACATCACAGCGGATCCAAAAAGTCCAAAGGGTGTCCATTTGGATGGTAACTGGTGGGCGGGAGACAAAAGCTCTTTAGGCCAAACGGCGTTGCGTACGGCCGCCGGAGCTTTCGGGGGAAGCACGCTCGGGTCCGGCTCGATGGTACTAACCAAAGGCGGCTGGATGCCGCTGAGTTTGGCGATCAACGCGCTGGAACAGAACAGTGATTCGGATACGCTTTCGGCTCCCAGCCTGACCACAAAGGACGGCAGGACCGCTGAAATCTGGGTGGGTGAAGACCGGGCGGTGCCAAAAGAGTTTGAAGTCAAATCCGCCGACATCAACATTCATGTTGAACATAAAAAATGGAGTTCCGAGCTGATGGGTGTTCATTTAAGTGTCACGCCCGAGATCAAGAAAGAGAACCTGATCAGTCTTAAGCTCAACCCAAAAATCATCGACCTGATCGGCTACGACACCTATAAGGTCAGTCCGAACGCCAACATGATGATGGTTAACGGAGCATCGCCCGATTCGGTTCGGGTCAAAGGAACCTATCCCATCCTGAAAAAAGAGCTGGGGGGTGCCACCAGCGAAGTCTGGCAGCAGATATCGACTACTCTTTCCTCCGTTCCAGGCGCTCCAGCAAATTCAGATCCCAATGACCCCAACGCCTGGAAGGGCCAACTAAATAACATGACCCCCAACGTTGCCTATAATGACCAGGTACGGCAGGCGGATCACGCAACGATGGGCGTTCCGCTGAATGCGGTGAATGGGCAGCTGCCTTATTTCCGTGTGCGCGAAATCAAAACGTCGGTGGACGTGGCCGACGGCAGTACCGTCGGACTGGGTGGTCTGATCTATGACCGGCTCGAAACGTATAAGGACAAGGTTCCGGTGCTTGGAAGTATTCCGCTGGTCGGGCGGCTCTTCCGTTCCGAAGGCGAGCGCAGTATCAAACGCAACCTGATGATTTTCGTCTCGGCCAGTCAGGTCGCGAACGATGGCCAACGCAAGTCCGATGTAGCCCTCAACAAGTGATTCATTTAAGGCAAGGAGAACCAACCATGAGAACAGTAATGCAAATTTTAACAGTCTGCGGGCTGATGGCCGGTATGGTCTGTGCGCAGGAAAAAAACGACAGCGTACAGTCCGTTATGAATGAACTGAACGCCTATCAAGGGGTAAAGCCAGCGGCACCTGTTGCTGAGCCTGCCCCAGCGGTCGCAATCACCGCACCCGTGGTGGAAAAACCGGCGGCACCCGTTGATGTGCCGGCGGTTGTTGAACAGAGCCGCAAACAGTATGTGGCCGGGGATTGCGACCAGGCGGAAAAGGGTTTTTATGCGGTGCTGGAGGCCGATCCTGGAAATCCGATTGCGGCATTTTACCTGAGTCGGCTGGCCGGACTCCGTCACCGGGATACTGAAGAGACGGTGCTCCAAAAGGCAGCTCAGGAATGGGGCATAATCTTGCGTAGCTATCCGGCAACAGACCTGTTTGTGGAAAGTATGAATCTCGAAGGTGTAAAACAGGTCATGGATGTCAAGCCGCAGTTGATGGAAGCAGAAATTGAGTTCCCGGCAGGATCTTCTGCACGCTATGTGCCAGACTTTCGTAAGTTGTTCGTAAAAAACACTCCCGCCAACCTGGAAAAACTGGAGAAAGTTCTGGCGGCATTCGGAGTAGCGGAAGTTGAAGCCTCTGCGGAACAGGTTAAAATCGAGACCCGTTTTGTCGAATTCAACGAAGGTGCGCTTCAGGAGCTGGGATTTAACTGGTCCAATCCAAACGCCATCAACCGCGGAGACTGGTCGTTGCCGTCCACTATTGGTCTTGACGCTGATGGCAACCCCATTCCTCAAACCCTTTTCTCCGGCGCCTTGCGCACGCTGCCGTATGACCAGACCAAAAATCTGGGACTGGGTGAAGTGAGCTCAAGAGAAGGAAATAACCGAATCGACAACTACAACGTCAACCGGATAGCTGATACGTTTAACAGTCAGGCAACTGGCGCTGGAACCGTCAGCCTGTCCGGCAGTGCCTTCGGCGAATCCGTTGATCTGCTGATCAAAGCGTTGGATCAGACCTCCGGGGCCGATGTTCTTTCCGCCCCGAGCATTGTGACGCGCAGCGGTGAGCCGGCCACCATCACGGTCGGCGAGCGGCATTTCTATCCCGAAACCTACGAAGCAGGCGAATCGCAGGGAACCGTGTTGCATGTGAAATATGCGGATTTTAGAGAGAAAATCCTGGGCGTGGAAATGACCGTGACGCCGACCATCAAGGGCAATGAGATTCAGATGAAGATCAACCCGAAGATCAATGAACTGCTCGGCTGGCAGCAGTTCGAGCTTTCACCGGCCGACACCTCCTACACTTACTATCAGTACCGTGTCGGGATGCAGTTTGAGCATGAATCAGTTGTTGCACAACTGCCACTCTTTAATCGCCGCGAAGTCAAAACTGAAATCTCTGTAGCCAGTGGTTCGACCGTCGGTATGGGCGGTTTGATCGGCGAAAAGACCGAAGCCTTCAGCGACCGGGTTCCAGTGCTTGGAAGCATTCCGCTGATTGGACGGCTGTTCCGCTCTGAAGGGAGCCGGACGGTTAAGCGTAACCTGATGATTTTTGTGACCGCCAGTAAAGTGGCGCCCAACGGACGTATCATCAGCGAACGGTCATTCGAAAAATAAAATTTAACTTTAGTTGAACCGGCGGGTCTGGACAGAGCGATGTTCCCAAGCCGTTGCCCTGAAAGCTGTTTCCCCACCCAAAACCCGAAACTTCCTTCCGGCCCGCCGTGTTCAACGAATTCTGTTACTCTGGCAGTTAAATGTTGAGAATCCGATCAAGAGGAACAATGGCCGCAAAAACAGACACCTCTCCGCGATTTTTCGAAGCTATAAAAGCGCATGATATTCGGGTTAAGCTTTCCCAGTCCGGTGGCTAGGCTTACAGTTTTTTAGTTCGGGCGATCTCCTTGTCCGCCGAAGCTGCGGCGAAGGAGGAATCCGGTGAGAGCAGAATTCATCAGAAGGAGGAAGTACCATGAAAAACAGTGTTAGAAGTTTAATAATCCTGACTGCTTTTTCAGCCAGTGTTCAAAGCGCCTTGGCGGTGTGGAAAACGGAAACATGCCCAGATGGACGGATTGTAGCTCTCGCCCCTGGCGGAACCGGATATTGCGGAGCAGACGGCCGATCGGTGTCAGTTCCCAGTGGCTGGAAAATGGAAAAAGGCTCGGATGCGCGTCTTATTGCTGTTCCGCCAGAGGGAAGTTTCAAGTGCGGTGGCGACAGGCGGGCGATTCCCATTCCAAAAGGATGGAGCTTTAAAATTGGAAAGGACGGTCGCGGTGTTGCAATCCCGTCTGGAGGCAAGACGGCCCAAGGGGGGGATAAGCGCATGATTGCCGTCCCGGAAGGCTGGACGAGCGTCGAAGGATCCGACAAACGCGTCACCGCCGTTCCGCCGGATGGAGCCGCAGAAACAGGCAGCGACGGTCGAACAATTGCCGTTCCGAAAGGCTGGACAACCACTGTCGGTTCGGATGGCCGCATGGTGGCGATCCCCCCGGGGGGAGAGTTTATTGTAGGGGCTGACAAATTCGCGACGGTGCTTCCGCCGGATAACTTCGATGTAACAGATTATATTACTCGTTACTGCATACTGGGCCCCCAAACGGATACACCGATCGAAGAAGAAAAAGAAGCGGCTGTTCTTACGGGAGCTGTAGTAGATCCGTAAACGCTTCGCTGGGGATCTGATCTGTTTTTCACACGTTGGATCCGAGTGAAGCGAGCGCGGTCCCGCGAATGCGGGGCTCTGGACGATGACATGACCTTGCTTTTTCGGTCCACCTGATGCAATGGGCTAGTCGCGGCATCCTGACAATCAACACATCCCTGCTTGCGACCCGCAGTCCATTGCAGTAAAACTCCAGCAAGCAGGGCTCTGTGGCCGACAAAGCAAGGGCCCCAACCGAACCCAAAAACAGGAGAACCTCCATGGCAATGACCAAGACCCAGATTATCGCAGCAGTCGCCGAAAAGGCAGAGATTACCAAAGTGCAGGCGGAAGCCGCTTTGGGTGCCCTCGTTGATTTAGCCTACAAAGGCGCTGAAGAAGGATTCACAGTTCCAGGTCTCGGTAAGCTGGTTAAAGTGGATCGCGCAGCCCGTACAGGCCGTAATCCTGCCACCGGAGAACAAATTCAGATTGCCGCCAAGAGGGTTCTGAAATTCCGCATTGCCAAAGCCGCCAAGGATGCCGTTTTGGGTTAATTGACCAGTTGTCAGTCGATAACGGCAGTCCGGAACCCAAACAGTCCCGTTGAACACTGTCTAGCTGAAAAGGAGGTCCACCATGTCCATCATGAATGAGCTGAAGAAGGAAATCATCCGCCTGTCCCGCAAAGAGATCAGCAAGGAACTCGCCCCGGTCAAAAGGGTCACTGCGAAGCAGAGAACCCTGATTGCTCAGTTAAGACGCGATGTGACTGACCTGCAGAAGGAAGTCCACACTCTGCGCAGAGCCACCCCGGCCATCCCCGCTGAACCCAAGCCTGAGCAGCCCGGCTTCTGGATTACCGGCAAAGGCATCAAGGCGGTTCGCAAGCGTCTCGGTATCACCCAGATTCAACTGGCTAAGCTTGCGGGGGTTAGTGACCAGGCAGTGGTCAACTGGGAGCAGAAAGAGGGTAAGGTCGTGTTCCGCCAGCAGGAAACCGCCCTAAGACTGGCCGAACTTCGTTCCATGAACAAGACGACCGTGATGGAAGAGCTGAAGAAGAAGAAACCTAAGAAGAGGTAGGTGGATCTGTCGATGTCTACGGAACCTGCTGTCCGCTCACTTCGCCCTGCACATTGATCTGCTTCCCGTCCTCTTGGGCAATGTTGATCTGTCTGCCGGAGACACGAAATCCCACCAATCTGGGGCAAGCATTATGGGTGTTTGCTCCATCATAACCCTGAGTTCATCAGGAGTTTTTAATCTGACGGCTGATCCGGGGGAATTTTCTCTGTTTTTATCCCCGGCGGTCCGATCGCAGATAGATCCGGTAAGGTCGGCGCATGGCATTTTTTTGCGAACGATCACGTTCATAAGCCAGCGGCGGATCAGATTCGGACTCAACGTCCACCGAGTGGCTGAGGATTCGCACGGCCATCAGCGTCCGAAGTCCACTCCGATTACAGAGATTCATGAGTCGGGAAAGCGTTAGCGGGTAGCGATAGCAGTCGCGGGTTTCATACAGTTCGGCATAATAATGACGCACTTTTTCCAAAACGAGATCGAGCAGCCGCTGCTGCCGCACATCAAAGGATTCAAGGGTTCCGGTTCCGAGCCATCTACGCTGTTTCATGATTTTAAATCCTCATCTTTTATCGCTCCCGGCTGAACATGGATCTCTTGGAATTGCACATGTGTTGGCGGCAGGCGTCCCTTGATCTTGACGATACCCTCCCCCACGCCAAGCCGGTCCAGAAAGGCATCCTGATTACGTTCCAGAAATAACGCTTGTCGTGCGGAGATGATGTCGGCTTCGTGCGTCAGGGCCATAAAGATCAACGTATGGGTATTGCCCAATACATAGATGGGAAGCATAGAGGGATGCTGGGTGATCGCAACCAAAGCCTGGCCGAAGGAACGGATCTCCCGGTAGACATTTTCAAGTCCACCATTTGAGGTTGTGCCATAGGTCGGTGCAGGAAAAATGTTGTGGGCCTCTTCGAGTACCAGCACATGCCGCAGGCGATCCGTCTCACCCTGACTCAGCCGATAAAGATGAATCCATCGCAGGATCGTTTCCGTGAAAAACGTCCGCACGGTTTTGGGCAGCTCGAGATCAAGTTCCAGAATCACGGGTTTATCGAGCAGATCTTCAAGATGTACGGGGTGCCTGGCGTTGAACGCCTTTGATGCGGGCCCGAATACAAAAGTTCGCAGGATACGCAGACAGCTGTCCCGCCACAGGGCTTTTCGTCCGCTGTATTTCCGGCGATCCAACTGGTTTTTGAGGTCGAAGAAATTGGGATACTCACTTGCAGCGCCAGGATCCGCATAGAACCCTTTGGCCTCAAACTCCATATCCGCAAGCTCGGCGAGCACATCGGCAACGCCCTGCCCGGAGACGTGAGTTTTCTCCAGCACATCGGCAAGAATCTGTATCCATGTCTGCGGATGCACATTTGGCGGCGGGCGCAGCGGATTCCAAAGAAACGGAGACGCATCCCTGCCAACAGTGAACACATCGAGATCCTGCATACCGGGCAGACTTTTCAAATTTCGATAGCTTCGCTTCCAGTCGATCACAAGAAACGGAATTTTATTTTTCACGAATTGCTGGAGCAAATTGTACGCGACATGGGTTTTTCCTGAACCGGTCGTGGCAAAGATGCCGGTGTGCTTAACGAGATCGCGGCTATGAAGATACAGCGGTTGGGACAAGCGACCGGGATAGCGGATATCTCCAAGAAAGATGTCGCCTCCTGTGTCCAGTGTATCGGACGGGGGCAACCGGACTGCCCGGTCATCGACCTGAGCTCCGAGGTAGGATACCGCCATCATCCGGATCATGCTTTCCGCCTCGGCCCGGGCGGCGAGATTTTCGGCAAGCTGGTAGTGTGTCCAGAGCGAATCCGCCGAAGGGCCTATCAGCGGCTTGAGCTGCCGGCATAGGCCGCGCAGTTCCTCAGCCAGACTGAACATCATCCTCCATGTTGTGAATCAATACTTCTTTTCGGTCCTTGCCTCGGGTGTCCTTGGAGACCTTGGAATTGCCCAGCGTATATTTGGTTTCAATGGATTCGATTTGGAAATCCTTAAAGATATCCCGCACCTCGGGAGTGTCGTTGAGGGAGAGGATAAACTTTCCCTGAATGTTCATTAAGGTGTCGCGCAGCCGTAGAAAATCATCGCCCTTGAACGAAACCGCATAAAAGTCGGCCTCCCAATATGGAGGGTCAATATAGAAGAAGGTCTCCGGAGAATCATACCGCCGGATGCAGTCACACGCATCGAGGTTTTCAATGGTGGTTCTTGCCATCCGTTTGTGAGTTATCCGCAATTTCTCTTCAACGGTTAGCAGGTTCAGGGAGCTTGGCCGCACGATACCGGTGCCGAATGTACGGTTTACCGTTCGCCCTCCGAAGCCCATTCGCTGAAGTCGATAATAGCGCACAGCCCGTTGCACGTCAGTCAGCAGGCCGGGGTTCTGGTTCTTTTCCCGCTCGAACCCGGTTCTGGAAACGATGGAAAAATCCAGATAACGTAAAAATTCCGGCAGATGGTGACGGATCACGTTCCAGAAGTTGGCCAATTCCCCATCCCGATCGTTAAGAATCTCAACGCAGCTCGGCTTCTTTGTAAAATAGACCCAGGCGCCGCCGCAGAAAGGCTCTACATAGCAGGTATGAGAGGGTATTTTTTCGACGATACGCTTGGCTAACCTGGACTTACCGCCGAGATAGCCCAGCGGGCTTTTGAGCGGCTTGCTCTCAGCCGTCTCGGTATTGCGGGGTGTATGAGGTGATGGGGTTGTCATTATGAATCATTGAATACGCCTGAAGTTGGCTTGCGGGCGCAACGGAATCGAGACCGGGCAAAGCCTGCTGCGGCAGCGCGGACAGAAAACGGTTTCTGGCTTCGTTCCTTGAAAAACTTTCCCATGCGTTCAGGAAATCACGCATTACATTCGTCAGATCCCGCCAGCATTCGACGTCTTCACGCCGCTGCGCGTTTTGAACCTGGGAAACACGCTGGTCCAGTTGGGCTTCAATTCCAAAAAAATCCTTATTGAATCCGGGGGGAAACTGCCCCTGGATCTGAAGCAGTTTATTATCGATGGACAGTTCCTCATCCAACAGATGTTTCAGGTTTTTGGCCCGAATCCGTAACCGCTCAATAATCTGCACCGCTGTCACAGCCAATCGGGTCTCGGCCAGTTCGGTTCGTCCATTAAGAATGGCCTCGAGTGCCGAGTGCTGTGCTCTTTCACGGTTGGGTTCAGGATGGGATTCCATGGGTTTTGTCATGTTGCCTTTGTGCCGTAGCAACGGGGTGTTACCATTTTAGAATGTCTACATTTGTTTAAAAATATAGCGCTCGATTAGTGGGGTATCGGACGCGCTCCCGGTATGTCCCGCCAATCCATAACATCATACCATTCAAAGTGCGCAGATTAACAAAATGACCAACCAGAATAGATCAGGGGTGTTTCCTGTACAGGGAAAACAACGTACCGCAGTTTACACGGCGCTAGAAAAGCCCGCGTCCGGAAGACAGATTCTGGAGAAGGTGAGAAGGGGCATTCCATCTATGACCTATCAGGATCTTCGCCACATTCTCCGTGATTTTGAGAAAAAAGGTGTAGCCGTATGCTTAACCCCGGAATACCAGACTGGGCGGTTATACGTACTGGCTTCGGCAACCAATGAGACGTTGATATCAGGTGACCAGCTCAAGCTTTGTGTACAGGTCGGCAGGGCAAAGACACGGCTGGCCGTACTCGAAGAGGTCTCGAGAAACCGCTTGTCCATGCAGAATCCATTAACCGCTACAGAGATCAAAAGACAACTGCGGGAGCGTTATCCGCTGGGTCTCAACCATGTGACTGCTGCACTGAAATTCCTGAGAGAACACCGTCTGGTGGAAACAGCTGGCCATACGGACAAACGGCAAATGAACATTTACCGGATTACTGATCTTGGCATAACTATTCTGGACCATGTGCTGGATGCTGAAAAACAACCATCATTCGGAAACAGCCCCACACGTTAACCGTGTAATGGGACAGAGCCGAATGTCGCTGCAAGCCGGCCGGAAACCGAAAGATTTATATATCCAACAACCTCTACAAAAGTGCCTTTGAAGGGTTGGGATGCGTTGCTCTCACGGAGCAGTCCCCGGTTGGGGCGTAATACCAAAAGTGTGAGGCATCCGCATTCCCACTCTTCGAGGACAACATTTAAAACTAAAAGAGAGGTGATTGCACCGTGCCAATAGCTGACTATAAACAAAGGGCTCAAAGAGCCGAAAAACAACTCATGGATAATCCGGATATTCCGGAACAGAACAAGCGGATACTGCAAAGGTTCCTGACCGCCTATGATGTAAGTGATGCCAGAAAGAACATCTTTCTGAACAAGGTCATGCCGCTGCTGGCTGAATTCAACCCCATCGAATCCGCGCTAACGGACCGGGACCGGATCAATGAACTGTTTGCCCGGCTCAGGCGGCGTTACAGACCGGCCACTTACGCCACATATGTCAATGTGATCAGACGCTTTCTTTCCTGGCTGGGCGATGGTGGCCGTCCGGCCAGCATGCGTGATATCAAACCGGGGAAAGCCAGCAGCAAGAAACGTGATCTTGAACCGGAGGACATGCTCACATGGGAGGATGGTCTGCGGATCTCGGATGTGTTGTGCAACATCCAGCTGCAGGCCGCCGTACAGTCCCAGCTCGATTGCGGATTCCGGCCATCGGAATTCATTGACCTGAACTATGGCGATGTTGAAGTGACCACCGGTCTCGCTGTATTTCATGTCCGGGGAGGCAAAACCGGAAGCCGTAACGTTGTGGCCCACCGTTGTGTTCCTTCATTGCTGAAATGGCTGGATGCCCATCCGACTCGGCGACCGGGCGATCCGCTTTGGATTTCGGAAGGCAGCATTAAGAAAGACGCTGCCGGACGGCTTCAAGTGATCCGCTACAGTTATCCTGCCATTGCCAAGCGAATCCGGGTTGCCGGACGAAAGGCGGGTATTGGCAAACCTCTGGACTTTTACAACCTGCGTCATTCCAGCTGCGTGCTGGATAAAATGGATAACCTGCCGGTGGATCTGGCCGCAGAGCGGCATGGCCATGGGGTAAAGCATTTTGTTGGAACCTATGGCCGGTTGAGTGTGCAGGATGTCATGCGGCGATTCCATTCCCACTATGGAACCGGTGAAAAAGAAGATGTGAAGCCGATGATTGAACATCAAACCTGCCCGGTCTGCAAACGGTTGAACGAACAGGCAAAAGACTGGTGCTCATCCTGCGGCACTCCGTTAAACGCCACAGGAGCGCGCGCGAGCGCCGTACAGAGCGGTTTGTTGGGTCAAGTGGGCAAAATCCCGACTCAGGAAGAAATGGCGCAGATGAAGGCGGAATTGGCGGCCGCTCGTGAGAGAGAGGATGTCTATCGAAAAGAGCAGTTGCTCCTTCTTCAGCAAATGCAGGAAATCCGAACTGCCTTGGCTTCAAATTAACGGCTCCGGACGGCTTTTACTGCGTTCTTAATATCAGAACCTTTTATTCCAGCCTTGCGGGCCTGTTTTCTGGCAGTAGCAATCAGACCACCGAATTCCTTCAGTGAAGGGGTGCGGATTGTCTTCAAAATAACCACATCATTGTTTCCGACTACGACAAACTGATCACCTGTGTGCAGACCGAGCTGCGTTCTTACTGCCTCCGGTATTACCACTTGTCCCTTGGATGTCATTTTTGTTGTTGCCAGTGCCTGCATGACGCTCTCCTTTGTCTTACTGGTAAGATTGGCATGAGAGGTTGTAATCCGCAAGAACGGACTGTAGAGGAAAAGATCTATGTCCAGGGGCGTCAGGAATTATTTGCGGAGATACAGTGAAATGGAACACATCTGCGTTTTTTAAGAGCCAGCCAATTCTAAACGCCTGGCTCTGGAGCGGATCAGCTCCTTATAGTGCTCTTTCATGCTATGCGTACATAGTCCTTTCCCGAGTAATTCGAGTGCCGCATCTAGATTGGAGGAAAAACGTGAAAAAGTATTAATCGCCTGCTTTTCGGTTAGTCGCAGGGATTCAGCAAGCCTCATAAAATCGTTTCGGCCTAAACGGCTTTTCCGGCCATTCAGGGTGAGTGCAGTATCCTCCGTATCTTCGGGTAGCAACAGTTGGGTTGGAAGCAGATCGTAGGCGGGAGACAAGGCAATTGAACCGTCCTGTAGATGAAGCAACGAAAAGTTCTTCAGATGCATGTCGGAATTGCCGGTAAGAAAACAGTAGAGGGTCAACTCAAAGAAGCGCAGGGCATCAAAGAGTGAATTATCGCAATGGCGGATAATCACTTTGCCGATTTGCTCCAGGGAACCCCTGTATTTTTGTTCGGTCAAGCGGTCGGTAAGCTGGCACATGTCTTCCATATGCAGCTTAGAGTTCCCTTGCCGGTCCATGCGCTTCGTGATGAAGGCCGGCTGTCCGTCTTCCAATGGAATCAATCCGCATTCAGCTGTCGTAATGGCGAAGCATTCGGCCATACGCATCGTCACATGCTCGAGTTCCGGCATCTCGGGATACTGAGAAACCGGTGCCTTAAGGATATATCCCCCCTCCAATCCAACGAGCGTCAACCTTGAATCCTGCTGGCTTCCATCCCGCTCAATGTGCATCGAAAGCTTTGGCTGGATGCCGGGCACAGCAATGTGCCGGCGAACAACATTTTGCGCCAATGCATTGAGATCCTTCCATGCATAGGGCAAAGCCGGAGGAATACCGGACCCGAACAGCTTTTTGCAGCAGGATTCATGATACAGCTTTTGTGTATCGTCCAAGGGCTGGAGACAGATGTGGCAAGTTTTCTTATTCATCATCACCCTCCAGTGGAACGACAGAGACCGCACCGATGCAGTCGCGGCAGCAGGCCATCAGCAAGCCCATCCGGTCGCGCGGATTAAGCTTCCATGTTTGTTCGGCAATATCCAACAGCCAGCCTTCAGGGATTAATCCGTCGAAAAACGGAAACAGCCGCTTGTCTTCGTAAGCTTCTGCACGTAGCGGAAGCGTCAAGCTGACAGCTGCCGCATCCGCCCGATCAAGATATTCAGGCGAATATGAAAACACATAGCGGTTGCCGTGCTCTTCGAGCGTACCGGCAGAATGGCCGGCCATAAAAACACTAGCCCTCCTCATGTTCTGCCTCCATGCGATAAGCACCAGGTTCCAGACGATGACCAAACAGCGCGAGCACCTGATTAACCTTGTCCATACGTAAAGAGTCCTTGCCTTGCTCCAGATCACGGATGAAGCGCAGGCCAACTCCCGCCCGGTCCGCCAGATCCTTCTGGGTTAATCCTATTGAGCGGCGACGGCTTTTAACAAACTTAATCAAAGGATCATTCATAATATCCCCTTTCGGGTATGCATCGTTCAGTTCAGTTTCTATCAATCCCTTTCGGGTATAGCAAGGCTAATTTCTATGATAATCGACCCTATCGGGTATATATCACGTGCCCTCCATTTAAGCTTCCCACTGATTCAGGGCAATCTTTTAAAAAGTGCAGATAATGATACTCCTATGGAATTAAAACAAAAATCCAAGCGGAAGAAAGGAGCGAAGGTTTCCCGCAACAAAGCGGAAGGCGACCTGTCCGGCCATCTGGCTGACATTGAGCTTAAGCTCGATCACATCATCGAACGAATCAAAGATTCGCTCTACCAGCGGAATATCCGTGACCACAGGGAGGAGATGGACAATGAATAACATCCAGCTCAGCGGCACCATCGCCGACAGACCTTCCCTGATTTATGACGGGACAGCTATCCGGTTCTATTTGAGAGCCGGACATCCTCCCGCTGCCCCCGGTCTTCCGCCAGGCATAGTCCATGTTCCCTGCCGTGTATTCGATGCCTCCCCGGAACAACGGAAAATCCTGCTGGGGAGAAAGCGTCGGAATGTACGTGTCGAGGCAGCGGGTCGATTAGAGCAGATTGTCTCCGAAGGCGGCGGCAAATGGAAGAATGGCCGCAACAACAGGTCGCAGGACAGCAAACTTGAAATGATCGTTAACTCGCAGGGATTGCTGCTGCAGAGGGGGAGATAATGTACTCGCCCAGAATTTACGAGAACCAGATTCCCAGCCTCTATCATGCTGCGCGAAATCTAGACGTGCCGATGACCCAGCTGGCGAATTCTTTTGTCTATTACGGGCTGGCTGCCGGAGATTATGGAACGGCCGCTTCTCATCTTTTGCCGCCTCCAAACAAGGTGCTGCCGGAAGGCGTTCTGCCGAAGATGCCCATTTTTAGTCACCACTATGATTCCGTGCGGGACTTTCTAATGGAGCCGCGATTTGTTGCTCCGAAAAACGCGACCTTTGAGCAACTCATCAATCTGACCCTGCAGGACATCCTTCACAGGACCCATCGCCGTGAAAAGGGTAAACAGGCATGAGCAAGTACGGAATCCGGTTCAAATAGATCATGTAAAACGAATATACATGCTTGTAAGTTGTATTAAATACAACTATCTTGTTGTTAATGAAGGTAGATAAGGCCAGTTTAAATTCCGTTGTTGATGCTCTTCAGGTGAAGGACTTGCTGGGCAATACGAGCGATAAGCGCGGAAAAATTGCCCGGATGCTTCGTTCCGGCGATCTGTTTCAGTTGCGCAGAGGACTTTACGCCACCCGACGTGATCTCAACCCGCTTTGTCTGGCT
Organism: Kiritimatiellales bacterium; assembly: GCA_037141075.1. GTDB lineage: Bacteria > Verrucomicrobiota > Kiritimatiellia > Kiritimatiellales > Tichowtungiaceae > Tichowtungia. Next base: position 20,754 of record JBAXDG010000002.1, on the reverse strand, counting down.
GCGGGTATGTACGGACCGTCGTACATCAGCTATGAAACCGCACTCTCGTATTACGGCCTTATTCCCGAAGCGGTTTATGAAATCACGTCTGCAACGCTGAAGCGGTCCGCTGAATTCCAGAATATCTTCGGACGGTTTCATTACCGCAGGGTTCCGGAAAGCGTTTATCCTGTCGGAATCGAACGGGTCACGGAATCCGGCCTTCCGTTTCTGATCGCTTCACCGACCAAGGCCGTTTGTGATCGGATCGCGCTGGAGCCGCAAATCCGGTCTATGTCGGATGTGAAGCGCTGGGCGGAACTGATGAGGCTGGATGAAACCATAGAACTCGATTTGGCAGTGCTTGCTGCCTGTGCGGAGAATTATCAACGGCCTGCCGTACGGTTCCTTCGACGCACCGTGGAAAAATATGGAAGGATTCTGCCATGAATAAAGCCCTTGAAGATATGCTGCGCCCGTATAATCCCGTTACTCCGCTCGACTGGACTCATGCGATCCGGGAGGTGGTTCAGGAAATTGCTCTGCTCGGCTTATGGCGCAGCGGCTTTTTTGAAGAGGCCGCGTTTTACGGCGGAACCGCTCTGCGGATTTTCCATGGACTCAACCGCTTTTCAGAAGACCTCGATTTTTCACTGCTTCAAGACGGCGGTTCTGTTCGCCTTGAATCGGCGCTTGCATCGGTCAGAACCGAACTGGCCGCATGGGGACTTTCGTTTGAAGCGGAATCCAAATCTTCCGGAAACCGGACCGGAATTGAATCGGCTTTCCTGAAGGGGAACACCCGGATCAATCTGTTGAATGTCGGAGTCCCGGAAGAGCTCAACCGATACTTTCCGCATAACCAGAAGGTAACCATCAAGCTGGAACTCGACACAACGCCGCCGCCCCGTGCTTCGACCGAAGTAAAAACCCATCTGTTGCCGACACCATTCCAAGTGCGGCTTTACGATCTGCCGAGCCTCTTTGCCGGCAAGCTGCATGCGATGCTTTTCCGGGACTGGAAGAGCCGGGTCAAAGGACGGGATTTCTATGACTTTGTCTGGTACATCAGCCGTCGTGTGCCGGTAAACCTCCCTCATCTGGAGGCCCGAATCATTCAGAGCAAAGAACAGCAGACGGAACGGTTCAACATAGATGCTGTGCAGACGCTGCTTAAAGACCGTATCCGGAGCGTCGACATTGCCGCCGCCGCTGAAGATGTGCGGCCCTTCCTGCGCGATCCCCGTGAGCTTCAGCTCTGGAATGAGGAATTTTTCATGCAACTGATTCCGCAACTGCAGGCCGCGAGAAACTGATACGGCCAGACAGCCGCCGGTTTATGTGCATGAAACAACCCCGAATTATCCTTTATTCGGGTTGTTTCGGGCCTATTCCGCTCCTGAAACAATCCATGATCGAGCATTGATGGGATAAAGTTTGACGTTGATTCATTCGCGATCTATCATGAGCGAAACTTTATCATGGGGGGGGGGTATACAGCGTGTTACTCCAAGGAACTTCAATATAAGCGCATAGTAATTGATTCGTTAAAGCAGGCTCTTCAGAGCTCGGAAATTCCATTGGATGAACAGCGGGATTTGATCGAGCAGCTATTATCTGAAATAAGCGCTGCTGCCACGCCGTCTCATTCTCCAGGCAATCCTGAATCAAGAGCCGCGCAAAGCCTACTAGACGCGATATCCTTACCCCTGATTGATCGACTCGTCAGGGATATTGTTCTCAATTCCCCAGGAAACAAACCGAATGATCTTGCTAGCCTTGCCCCCGAAGATCTCGGCGGTTATCGCTATTTTGCCCTTTATGGATTCGGACGGCATGCCCAGAGCATACCGAAACACGAGATGGATCTAATGCGCGCCAGGCTGTCCAATATGATGACGGACAGCTGTCTGGTGGTCTTCGACATCGAATTGGATAATACCCCTGAGGACGCGCCCATTCGATCCTTTTACCTCAACTTCAACAATCGGCCGAAAAAAGAAGCCTTTGTGGCTGTTGCCACGGTACGTTCCGGAATAAATGACAAGATCCTCAAGCGCCCGGCATACCATGAGCTGAAGCGTAAAGATCATTCCAGTTGGGAGGAGGCTCTTGATCAAGCACTGGAAAAACTGCAGGCATCCATGGTTACGAATACACTTGCCGAGATTTCTTTGCCGGGGCTTCCCTCTGCCAAGAAAACACTTGTTTGCCCTAACTGGGAGTATATCCGTCAGCTTCGGGAAAACGTTGGCCCCATGGAGTCCGTCTGCAGAGTGAAAATTATAACGGCGTCTTGCCCTGCAAGTCACACGCTTAGCAAAACGACCCTGATTAAGCTCGAAAGGGGGGATCCAGTCAGGCCGTCTACAATTGAAGACATCGCGAAGGTGCTGAAAGTAGCCCCCAAGCGTTTGATCTTCGAAAACATTGCCCCGAGCGTGGAAAAGTTACGCGAACTGCGCGAAGCGGTTGTCTGCACCGAAGAGGAACTGCTCCGGCAGTTCGGGTGCGTTACGATGGATTTTTTCAACCTTCTAGAGGAAACGGCGGTTGTTCCTGCCGAAACCATGCGCTACGTATATCATCATTACAAAGAACTGCTCGGGTCACAGGCAGGAACATTCTCAGAATTGATCAACCTGCCCAGAACAGAAGCTCTAACTGGGCAGACATAGCCATTGTCGAAACAACTATTTTGATATTTGATCGGGAGCAGCAAGGGTGCATACTTCGAGAAGCGGAGGCGACAGTCGCATATATGATGAATAGGGAGTAATCGCTGTGTAATAACATGCGCAATTCGAGATCACATCTGAATACGTTCGAGCCAACCGTTTTGGTTTATCGACGAAACGACAGCACCCCCTTATTCGGAGCTGTAGTGCTGCTTGCCCTAAGGAAGCACCTAGGCGAGGCTACGCTCATGCCAATTCCAATCAGCAAGATCGCTGACAAAATCCTAGAGTATTTTCCCAGAGTCTCTTTCAAAAAATATGCAAGCAGTCTTCCGTTCGAGCGTTTCAGAACCACGGGACCTCTCACACCGGCCTATCAGGAAACATTGCTTATTCCCTGCGACAATGCTTCGACCCCATTGAACAAAAGCTATTTTCAGTATCGCGGATATATGATTGATCCCGGGCAACGGAAGTTCACTGTATTACGCGGCGATCCCATGTCGATTCCAACCCAGGAGCTTTGCAAACGCTTCAGCGATTTGCAGAAATTATACGCTTCCATGTTAACACCCCTCAGGCACGGTGTTTATTTTCCGTACAAAATTGAACAAACCTACAGCCTGGATGCATTGCCGGATGTATCGGGTTTTTTAAGCGACACTTACTCTGCAGCGCGTGTACTCAAGAAAGTTTCAGTCAGAGTATCAGACAGCGAATTTGACTCGAGGCCGGAAATGATACAGCACGCTCACAATAGCGGGCGGTAGTGCTGCACCACACCTTGAGTCTCAAAAAGGCATCTTCCACGAGACCGCAAAGTTTATAGATATAGCGATCATCGTTCCGCACTGCATCGGCCTGCATTATTCTTCCGAACCGCGCATAACTCGTGTGGTGCAATATTAATACTGTACCAATTGCGGACGATTACACATCCATCTCCCTGCGGTACTCTTCCTTCCATCGATACGGGAATTCACCCGGCGAAAATGGAAGGAACGGAAATGGATATTCTATCATGGATTTGGAACGGCTACTCCAGCCTGACCTGCAATTTACCGCCGGCTGTTTTCAGTTTTCTGCTGCGCGCCAACCTGCTGCTCCTGTGCCCCGTTATTGCCGCCTACATCGGCTTTGCGCAAGGGTTGCGTAGCCCGCGCATTCAGGCCGTTCTGATGACCATCGGGGCTTTAGTAGCCGTCAGTATTCCGCTGGTGGATCGGATTATGGAACCATCAACTTTGCGGCCCTGGCTGACCTTCATTCTTCTTTTGGGGTGTTGGTACCTGCCGGTCGTCTTTTCTTTTCTCGCGCATCCGGGACTGGGCGCTCAGGCCAGAGTCCTTAAAGCCACGCGAATCACACTGGTCATACTCTTCGTACTAAACCTGGTTTTCTGGAGATAGCCATGACTCTGATTAGTCGCTTCATCAATTTTCTCAATGCGAATGCTCCAGCCGCAACACCAGGCGGACAGGCGAGTGCGTCACCGGCTCCGGCGGCAGCGCCATCTGGTTCTCCCGGCGGTGGATCCGGTACACCAACCGGCAGTCAGCATATTGAACGCAAAGCCGTTATTTTCCGGCGGGTGGGGCCGAACGAAATCGTTCCTGAGACCGAAGAGCAATGGCGGCAGACTGGCGGCGCCATGGAGGGCGACATCCTGACAACCCGGGCGATTACTGCTTCTGGACAGTTGGCCGATCCCTCAAAACTGCAAACGGTCTGCAGTGTCTGCAACCGGCTGGAGGATGTCGTCATCCGTTCAGAAATCAGCCATGAGACCCTCTGCCGGGTCTGCCAGCGCAGCTTTGAAACGCCTGACGGGCGCAGGATCACGGTTACGCCGCAGGAGCATGCGGAGCTGACCTATCGATTCGATACGTGGGCGCGACACGACATCGTCAAACATAAGGGGACCGGAAAATGAAATCCTCAGACAAACCGGCTCTTCATAAGCTGATCCTGTCGAATGCCAAACGGATGCAGGATTTGGGACTTCAGCATCGGGACGACCTCCAGTTCCTTCACCGGCTGAGCCAGTCTCCGCTGCCGCATGCTGCCTTTAAGTTTGCCAGCAAGCTTGGCCGGACGCTGGATACTCTGGAATTCCAGCAGGCAGTTCATGGCAATGAAACGGTTCCAAACCTCAGCGCTGATACCTCCATTGAAATCGGGAAAACTGTCGGCAAGGGACTTTCGTACCGGATTCGCAGTAGCGATCTGACGACACACATGGTCGTGTGCGGAGCATCCGGTTCCGGCAAAACAACGCTCATTGGACAGATCGTGAACGCGCTTTTGGGAGAACTGCTCATCCTCCTTTTTGACCATAAAGATGAGGGGCTGCGCTTTGTAAACAAAATCCAGAACGCAGTCTATGTTCCAATGGATCGTCAACGGTGGAACTGCCTGTCGGGCACCGGCGACCAGCGCGATTATATCCGGTTCATTTGTTCGCAGCTCACAAAACTGATGGCACTGCTTCCGGTCACCTCCAATGCGGTACAGGCCAAGCTGCTGGCTCTGTGTTCGGACCGAGGCAATCTTCCCGCTGTTGCCGATCTGTCCCGTGTATTTCTGGCGCTGGCGCAGAAAGAGCTTCGCTCCAGCCTTCATACCGCTTCGAAAGGCTTCTCTGATTTGGCAGTCAACATGGGGCGGTGGGCTGACGTGCGGCAGGGTCATTGGCCGTTTGATGATTACCTGCTGAGCGTTGTTCCGCTCAAAAACTGCCCGGCGACATTTGAGTGCTTCTATATTGCCACGATATTCCGCCAACTAATGGATCGGGCAACGTCTGGGGGTCATACAGGCAGCCTCAGGCAGCTTGTCGTGTTCGATGAAGGCCGCGGCTTTTTCGGAAGGGAAATGGAGCCGGGCTCCGGCAGTGGGCGCGGAAATCTGCAGGCCGAAATTTTCACCAAGAGCCGCTCCTATGGAATCGGCAATATCATCGGAACGCAATCTATCTTCAGCTTGCAGTCCACCGCAGTCGACAATGCCGGAATCTTTATCGCCTTGCGGACCAATTCAGAGCAGGAAGCGAAGAGCTGTTGCAGACGGCTTGGGCTGGATGAATCCCGCTATATGGAATTCATCAACATGGACGTCGGTACAGCGTGGGTCGTCTCTCCGTCATGTCGCCACCCCTTGAAAATATGGATTCCGTTCTGCGATCTCGGAACTTATCCAAGCGAAACGGACATCGCCAGCCGCATGAACCCCATCTGGATTTCATGGGATGCCCGGACGGTTTTTGCTCCGGAAAAGTCCGACGCAGAAGACGCGATTGATTTTCGTGAGCTTCTTGGCGAGACGACACCCTGTCCGTCAGCTCCTGTCGAGGCAGAGACGACAGAACCCGTCGACCCGTCACTCCAGCAGCCGAACGACCCGGCGATTTTATCTGAATACTTCGCCATGCTGCGCTCCTGTGAAGCGCACCCGGATTTTGGAGCCGCCGCACATTACAAAGCGCTGGGCTGGTCCGGCGGGCGCGGTAACCGCGTCAAAAACCGGCTTATTGAACTGGGGTGGATTGAGGCGGTTCGCATTGTTTCCCCCCAAGGCGGACGACCGAAAGAAACTCTTCAGCTCACCGAAACAGGAAAGGGAATGAATCGATGAACCTGAACAGAGGACATGAAAACTTGCTTCACCTGCAGGCCAAAGCTGAGATCGGTCGGCTCTTTCACGCGCCGGACTGGGCGGTGTTCTACGAACAGAGATGTGCCGATATTCTGGTGATGCATTGTAGCACCCGCTTCATCGCCGCCATTGAAGCTGAGTCAACATATCGCAATGTCGTTCAAAACCTGAACCGCAATCTGGGTTATGAATGCCATGCCGTAGCCGTGATTTCGCTCAACGACCGCTTCCACGGACAGATTGAAAGCAAGGCGCTTTGTCTGGCGGCGGCCCGCAATCAAAAAAACATCCGCGTATTCCGTTATCGGGAGCAGGAGGTGCAGGAACTCTTCAATTGGATCGATAAACTGACCCGCACCCATGTGCGGATCCGGGAGGCAGGCGCATGAAAAAACAGAAGTCAGATCATGGGAAAACAGCCGAAACCATTGCCGGAATTCTGGTCAATGTGCTGCTTCGGCGGCTGGGTGCAGATAGAGAGGCAACACGGGCAGAGAAGGCTTGAGGTTAGTTTCTACGTATGGTCACACAACACACATGAAAACGGAAAAACAGCTCCATCTCGACCAAGCCGGACAGGCGCTTTATGCGCTTTCCATGCCCGAGCTCCGCGAACGTTTTGCGGAGTGTTACGGGTACGTAACCACCTCCCGTCAGAAACGACATCTCGTTAGCCGGATCCTTTGGGCAATGCAGCGGGATGCCTTTGGAGATATCAGTGATGCCGCCCGGAACAAAGCGTTGGCCATCGCGGATGACCGTGATGTGCGGGAACGGTTTCCGCATAACAGGCCGGTTTCTGCCGATGACGGCCGTCCGGCAGTAACCATTGCCTACCGGCCCAAGGATGTGCTGCTGCCGGGGACGGTTCTTCGCCGCACCTATCAGGGAACGGATGTGAGAGTGCTGGTACTGGAAAACGGGTTTGAATGGAAAGGGCAGATTTTTAAATCCCTTTCAGCCGTGGCACGGGCGGTTACCGGGACGCGATGGAACGGACGGCTCTTTTTTGGACTGAAAAAAGGAGGCGCACAATGAGCACGCCTGATCCCGTACCCGTTGCTATCTACACCCGCAAGTCCACCGATGCCAAAGTCGAGCAGGAGGTGCATTCACTTTCCGTGCAACGTGCATCGGCGGAGAGCTTCGTCGCTTCGCAACAGCATCGCGGATGGTTTTGCCTGCCCGAAAAATATGATGACAACAACATCAGTGGCGGAACGTTGGAGCGTCCTGCACTTCAGCGGCTCAAACAGCATATCTGTGAAGGCCGGATCAAAGTGGTTATCATTAACCGTCTCGACCGGATATCCCGCAGCCTCTCACAGTTTCTGGAGCTGACAGAGTTTTTTGAAAAGCACGGTGTGGCGCTCGTCAGTGTCACCCAGAACTTCAACACCGGCGATTCGATGGGGCGGCTGATGGTGCAGATCATCATGTCCTTTGCCGAGTTTGAACGCTCGCTGATCCGTGACCGGGTTACGGAGCGTCTGCATGCCGCCCGCAGAAAAGGACGGTTCATCGGGGGCCCGCCGGTTCTTGGCTACAACATCAAACCGAAAGGCGGCGAACTGGAGATCGATGAACTCGAAGCCATCCGGGTTCGTGATATTTTTGAGCTCTATCTGCAGTTGCGCTCCGTCAAAGCGGCTGTTCATGAACTGCATCGCCGGGGCTGGTGCAACAAGAAATGGATCACCCGGGAAGGCAAGGTCAGCGGCGGAAACAGTTTTTCGACCAGCAGTCTTCATCACCTGCTGTCCAACCCGATCTATAGCGGGAAAGTAACACTCAAAGGAGAAATCTTTGAAGGAAAGCATGAAGGCATTGTTGATCCGAAACTGTTTGAACGGGTGCAGGCGATGCTGGCCGGAAATTCGGTGCAGGGCGGCAACCGCCGCCGCAACAAGCATTCGGCTATACTCAAAGGACTGCTGATCTGCAAAGCCTGCAACGCGCCATTTGTGCATACCTATACCCGGAAGAAAAACCGGATGTACCGGTACTACACGTGCGGCCATAAACGCGATCACGGAGCGGACACTTGTCCGTCACCGTCTATTCCGGCGGGAGAGATCGAATTGCTGGTGACCGAACAACTGATGTCCATTGGAACCAATCCCGAACTTCAGGAAATGGTCTGTCGGCAACTGGCCGAAGCCGTTGAGCAGAAACGATCAGATCTCATACAGCGGCGAAAAACCGCGAAGCAGCAGCTTGACCGGATACACAGAGAGCTGGTCTCTTCACGGGAATTTGATGCGCTGCCATCCCTGATTCATCATCTGGAATCCAAACAGCGGGAGGCTGAAAATCTGCTGGAGCGTATTGCGGGAGAAGAAAATCTGCGTATGCCCTCCGGCGGGGAGATCGCTGGAATCCTGAACGACATGCGCTCACTGTGGCCGTCGTTTAACGAAGGAGAGCGGTGCGCCTTTGTCCGGACGATGGTCTCTCAGGTGGATTACGACGCCGTCGACGGAAACATCACGCTTAATTTTAACGATGCCGGGTTCCTGCCCGATGTAGCCAGAGGAGGTGTAGCATGAATGCTTCCGTTACACTGAATGTTCACCTCGTAACCGGTAAATGCGGACACCGGATTCTTCGCAAAGGGAAGCGGCCCAAACACGCCAAACCGGTCCGGTCGCCCCGCATAACCCGGCTGATGGCGCTATCCATCAAATACGAGCATCTGCTCTGCAAAGGCCTTGTGGACAGCCACGGCGAACTGGCCGGTCTGGCCGGTGCGGATCGCAGTGTGATTTCCCGGATCATCCGGCTCCGTTTACTTGCTCCGGACATTCAGGAATGGCTGATCAACCTGCCGGAGCAGAATCCTGGCGGGGATCCGGTTGGCTGGACGGAAATCCGTCCGCTTACCCGGATTGTTTCATGGGAAGAGCAGCGGCGAAAACTGAAGCGATTGCTTGTCTCTAAAGGAATTTCCCTGCCACGGGCCGATGGTCTTGCCTGTGGAATCACTGGGATTTCAAAAGACCAAAAGAAACACGACCAAAACAAGGAGAAATAAAATGAGTACTACTAACAAAAAACTGCCCGTATTGCCGGAACTGGATTATGTCGCGAGAGATTTGAATATCGATCTGCTGACGGATAACTCCGGCTCAATGTCAGGGAAACGGATTGCGACTCTGAACCATGCCATTCTCGAGTCGATGAACGAGTTGAAAGAGGTCGGGAGGCAGCACCCGGAAGCCAGTTTTAAAATTCGCGCGATTGCCTTTTCCGACAGTCCGAGTTGGCATGTCGGCCCGGAACCGGTCGATATCGACAAGCTGTCGTGGCAGGATCTGTCGGCAGATGGCGGAACTGAAACCGGAGCCGCAATTCAGTGGCTGGCGGATGCTGTCACAATGGACAAAATGCCCCGCAAAGGGTTTCCGCCGGTCATGGTGCTGCTGTCGGACGGGGATAATACAGACGGAGACGCATACGAACAGGCCATTGCCCGGTTGAACAGCGAGCCGTGGGGCAGAAAAGCCATCCGGATCGCCATCGGTATCGGCGACGGGTACAACCGCACACAGCTGGAAAAATTCACAAACCGTCCGGACATCGGTGTTCTGGAGGCGAAAAATACCGTTGATCTTGCCAACTATGTGAAGTTCGCGATTGTGACGGTCTCCCTGTCGGCCATTAACTCCGTGTCCGATCCCGATGGTAAAAACTCGGGAACCAATGTGTATGTAGCGAGCGCTCCTGCCTCGGTCGCAAACGATCCGAATGCAGTTCCGGAGGTGATCTAATGGACAGCGTACGTATTTCAGCTCCTTGGGATGTCGTGATTTCCGCCAGCACCAAAGGGGCCAGCCACGAACAGAACAGAACCTGCTGCCAGGACTCGGTATCTGTACGCGAAGGGCTTTGCCGGGGGATGGCGAGCCTGTGCGTCACGGTTTCCGATGGTCATGGCGGGAAGGCGTATTCCCACAGTGACCGGGGATCGTCATTGGCGGCCTGTGCTGCGGAGCATGTTGCATCCCGCTTTATGCTGGATGCCGCAGGAAATGCCGGCAGCCGCAGGCGTCAGTTTGAGCATTGCGTCCGGGAGCATCTCAAGGATGCCTGGATCAATCTCGTACTGCGTTCCTGGCCGAAGCGGGAATTCACGACGGACATCGTCCGGATGCACGGTGCCACCTTGTTGATGGCACTGGTCTACAGGGATCACATCCATATCGCCCAGTTAGGCGACGGAGACATTCTGAGCATCGACCGATGCGGACGGGCGTCCTTCCTGAAGGAACCCGAGGAAGGGCCTGTTTCAAATCAGGTGGACTCGCTGTGCGGCAGACATCCAGAGAAGAAGTGGAGGTTTGGATATATCCCGGTGCGCAGGACGCGTTTTTTGATGATGTCCAGTGACGGGCTGATCAATTCGCTGTCCAGTACACGGGAATACCTCCGGCTGGCAACTGCGCTGGAAGACCGCCTGCAGCAGCTGCCGCCAAATGAAATGAAACAGGCTCTCCCCGGATGGCTCCATGAAATCTCAAGACGGGGCTCCGGGGACGACATCTCGCTCGTTGCATTAACCATCAGACCCAATAAAACCAGAACAGGAGGATGACCATGAAAACAACAATCCATATTCCTGGATTAATCATCGACAGGAAAATCGCAGAGGGAGGGCAAGGCGAGGTATTTGCCGTCCGGGAAAACGGGAAGCCGCTGGCCCTTAAGCTCTACTTTGAGAAAAACGCCACGCCCGAACAGCGTCAGATCATTGAAGAGCTGATTCAATCCGGCCATCCCAAAACCAGGAATCCGGACAGTTTTATTTGGCCGATGAAACTGGTTGAGCTGCCAGGCGACAAACGGTTTGGCTACCTGATGCCTCTGATCGACATGCGCCGGTACATTACATTGGCCCATATTGAGTCCGGCAGAGTGCGTCATCCCGGATATGAAACGCTGATCAGATACTGCTGTTGTCTGGCGGAATGTTTTCGGGATTTACACATCGAAGGCTACTGTTACCGGGACATATCCAAGTACAACGTAATGTTTTCGCCAGAAACCGGTGACGTTGTGATCTGCGATAATGACAATGTTGTCGTTAACAAGCACGGCCCGGGACAAATCAGCGGCACGACCCAGTTCATGGCTCCGGAAGTTATTCTGCGCAAGGCTCGTCCCTCAACGGCAACAGATCACCATTCGCTCGGCATCCTGCTGTTCATGACTCTGTTTGGCGGGAATCCATTCCATGGAATTATGGAACACGGGATTCATATCTTTGACGGAAATGCAGCCGAATACCTCTATGGCCACAAGCCGGTATTCGTGTTTGATCCGCATGATGCATCCAACCGTCTTCCTGATCTTCCCGGTTACCGGCATGTGAAAACCCAGTGGATGATTTTCCCGGAAGACACCCGCAGCCTTTTCATTCGGGCGTTTACCTCGGGCATCCGGAATCCGGCGGATCGCGTGACTGATGTTGAGTGGGTGTCCGCGTTCACCAAACTGCTGGGACGGCGCCATGTATGCTCCTGCGGGGCGGAGAATTTCTGGGAACCGGCGCGCAAAGATCAGCGTCGGTGCTGGAACAAAGGGTGCAAAGTTGACTATCCCGGCAAGCTCGTCATCGGGGATAGGTCGTCAGTGCTGATCAAGTCCGGCCAGCAGATCACATCCCTTCATTTCGGTGAAAAAGCGGCTTCGAAACCTGTCGGGGAAATCGTTCCGCATCCTTCAGCGGCATCCACGTTCATTCTCCGGAACACAACCGGAGAGTCGTGGCTGGCGGGAACCGGTTCAAAACAGGTCGAGGTCCCGGCAGGGAAAGGCATCGCTTTGCGGCCCGGCATCCGGATCAAGGCCATGCAGCAGGAACTTGCCGTTTACCCCTAACCGCCAAAACCAGTTAACAAAAAAACATATGGTACAGGAGAAACTTATGAAAAATAGTCATGCAAACCAACGCATCCAACCTCGTCTTGACGGGATGAAGCACGCCATCAAACGTATCCGTGTTTTCCCGATTCCATTGCTGATTCCTTTCATGCTGTTTCCGTTCCTCGGACCCGGCGTTTCTGTGATCAGCATTCTGCTGATTTTGGCGGCCAGTTACTGGATCTATCGCGAAATGCGAAAGGGGCGGAATGCGGGAACTAGCTATCAGGCGGCTATTCAGAAAGGGTGGCGGAAAACCAAAGACCGCGCGCAAACCGATGTCAGGTTCCGCAATTTGCTGATCCTCTTAGCCGGCGGGTTGCTTTGCCTGTTTTTGCTTTATCCGCCGATTGGCATGCTGGGAGCCATCATCGCCGCCTACTTTGTACTGATCTCTCCCGATCGGTAAAGAAGGGGGACGGCTGCTCATGAGCAAATCCCGAAGAATAGCATTACACGATCCGGTATTTCCGGCGGACGATCTGGGATCAGGACTGGCTTGAGGAAAACGAAATTCCGCAGGTGCAGGGGAGCTATGGGGGAGAGGTGTTCGCGGATAAAAAAATCATCCCACCGAACCGCCGCAAAACCTTTAAACACAATAAACCAACTATTTTGGAGGAATAAAAAATGTCAACACGAGGACTCATTGGATTCAGATATAAAGAAAAGGACAAGCTGGCCTATAACCACTTCGATTCCGATCCGGATATGCTGGGACAGAAAATTTTGAAGGAACTTCGTGAAGTGAAAGACTGGGATGCCGTTCGTGAACGGATCGGCAGTCTGCACAGCATTCCGGAAACCCGTAGGCTGGATGAGTACTCCAGCATGGCGGAAACGGAAATCAGGAGGCACTTCCCGAATTTGGAATACAGAACAGAGCCCAAAACTTTTTATGACCTGTATCGTCCGCTGCAGGGTACACTGAAACCGTACTTAAGCGGAGAGCTGACGTTCATGCCGGATGCATCGGACTTCATCTACAACAGCCTGCACTGTGAGTGGGCGTATATCGCTAATTTTGATGAGAGGTTGTTTGAGATATGGAAAGGATGTCAGACCAAGCCTGACACCGACGAAAACCGGTACGGACAGGACCGGGACAGGATGGGCTATTGCCCATGCAGTAAACTGATCGGATACGATTTGAACAAACTGCCGGACCCGGTAAGGTTTATGGGGGACTACACGCTTTATCATGATCTCACCGGATCATCGAAGGATCGGTCATGAAATTCACCGGGATTTCGAATTCGCGAATATGACTATGTTTAGTAATTGATTTGATTGTAACATATACCACTCTGGCGTTGTTGCGGCGGTATGGATGCTCGGTCTTACGAACAGAAAAAGACGCGCAATGTGATTGATATTAATTAACGCCAGAGCCCAGCTGTGTTCCAGCGCGCAGAGAATATCCTGCCGGACAGTTGAGCCTCCACCATTGGTCCGAAAAATGCCTGAAGTCGTTCTGCTGTTTCCTGAAAATTGACCGGGGCAATGTTTCCCAGACCCTGTTTGTGCAGGAAGGCTGCCCATTGGATCTGCTTGGCAGGGGAGCGAGAAAATGCTTCGGCAAAGAACCGGGCATTCAGGTCAAAAGGAGTATCACGCCGTTCAAAGGTGGCGGCGCAGGCCTTTTGAAGTTCGGCACCGTCGATTTCTTCGTGGCGGATAATATTCCATATATCGTAGAAGTCCTTCATGCGGCTGTTGAGGTCGCCCAGTTTGATCATGGCCTGGAATTTCTCAGCAATCGCGGTCAGCTGGTGATAGCAGCGGAGTGCCGGAGCGGGGAAGTCCAGCAGTGTCGGAATTATTGCCGATATTGCCCCGGGGACCAAGGCGTCGCCAAAGCCGATATCGACCTGAATCGGAACCCGGCTTCTTTCAAGCAGGGCTGCGGTGCGAATGCGGACGCCTTCATAATCGGCATCTTCTTTGATTCGTTCAACCCGGATATTCTCCATGTCAAACTGAATTCCGTCCTCTTCAACTTCGGTTTCGCAAATTTCTTTGGCGATAGCAGCCAGATTGTTCAGAGAGTTTTCCGTGAAACCGAGCAGGTCAATGTCCATCGTGGTCCGGCGGTCATAGTCCGGTTTCCAAACCATAAAGAGCAACGCGCCTTTGAGGACGAATTTATCCGAATGGGCTGATTTCGACAGCCTGTATAGAAAACGTTCCATGGCATAAAGTTGCAGGAGTTCATTGTAAACCCGTCCGCTTTCGCGGGCTTTGTTCTGGAGTCGTGCTTTAACGGAGGCGGCGATATTCTGAGGACTCATAAGGATGCCTCCAGATAGGGGCGCATGATGTTGTCCACCCGGCAGATTTTCGCGTAGTGCATCAGTTTGTTTCCGTCAAAGCGGAACCGCTCCCGGTAAAGCCGAAGCGCTTCCAGTACGGTATCCATGCCGATTTTGTTTCGGTATTTGAAGCAGTCGGCCAGTGTTTTTTCTGCGCAGTAAACCGGCACATCCAGTCCTTCGATATTCATCCGTTCGACGCCTGCTTCGAAGGCGGCCTCTGACATCCAGTAGGTTGCAACCGGCGGGTAGTTGAGCTGTGGTTTCGCCGCGCCTCGTTTAAGCGCAATGTGAACTGCGCGGGGGATTTCGGTGGTTATTTGGTGGAGTGAAAGCGCAGAGATCAGGCAGAGAACTCCGTTGGGTATCTTTTTGCATATGGTGGCAATATCGGGAGCATCGGGCGGCTGTCCGGGAATTTGATAAAGTCCCCGCGCGATGCAGACGATTTGGCCAGCATCTCTCATTTTATAGAGATCTCGAGGGTGGACTCCGCCGGTCAGGAAATCGCGGGTGCGTGCAACTCCTCCGTTGCTTTTAAGGACATCAATCACTTTCTGTTCTGCGGTTTTCATGTGGATAAATATACCTTCACTTGTAAATATGTGAAGCGTTTTTTATCCAGCAATGTTTATGCCTACGAGTCGATGGCAGGCGGGCTAGAATTGCTGTTATTCGCAAAGCCTCTTTCGCCCAAAGGCTCAGATCCTCGGCTGCCCCGTTTCTACGCCAAAGACACTAATGCATACAGGCTTTCTTTGTAACGTCGAACTTCCACGAAAACTTCGGTAGGCACCAGAGTTGACCCGTCAGAATGTGTCCACATCGCTAAGTTCTCGAACTTGCCCTCATCCTTGCGTGCGGCTCCATCACCTTCGTTTAGCAAAGAAATAACCGAGCTTCGAGGGATCTCCATATTACGGTGAATATCAAGACCCACCTCCATAGCTGTCGGATTGGGCATAACGACAGTGGCTCTTAATCTTGGTTCTGGCCGAGGAAAGCAAGGGGATAGAAAATCGCCTTGAAGAGACACTAGAGAACCCCGTTCACTTTTTTTCAGCGCCAACCCAGCCTCCACATATACCATAGGCATGGGGGCACGCCTAGTACATGCTATCAAGGTGGATTGAAAACTTGCCTCAGGACAAATTCGCTTCTGAACTTTTTCGATAATCTTAAATGTCAGCCGGGGATGCCCCGTTATTTCGGCATCCAAGGCAGGGCGGAACAATGGATCGAAAAAACCAACTTCACCAGCAATTCGATCCATCAAGCTTTCGACATCGTCTTTTTGAGTGGTCGATCGATGAAATGGAATCTCCATTTGTCCAAAATGAGTCAAAACATGGGCTATTTCATGCCATTTGCTAAAGTAGCTGCGAGCAGCTTTGTCACCTCGGCAATCAATGAAAGCAACATGCCGGTCTCGTGCATTTTTTCTAACGTTTCGCCGTTCCAAAAGTGCGCCAAAAGTATGCTCATCAAAACAAGTTTTGACATAGACGAAGGCCAACTCGCCATTAGAGATGTACTTATGAGCTAAACGCTCAATGTCACCATCTTTCTTAATCATCTCGAAAGTCAGGTGTAGCTTTTTGCACACAATCTCTTCCAGCTGAGAAAATGAAGTGATGTTTACCCCTTCTGACCACTCGGACACCCGGGCAATGCAGGCGTCGATAATGCCTTGAGTCGGAAAAAGAAGGCTAGCCCCCATTTGGGAAGCTATTACCTGAACTTCTTTTGATTGATCTAGTCTATCCATTAGGCAACCATTCTTTTACAGAGTCATAGAACTTATCCCATTCAAAGTCATTATCTTTTACAGTTTTTATGCTACTTCTATGTGCCAAAATCTGCTGACGCATATCAAGAAGCATAAGTATTGTGTTAAAGGACATGTTTTCCTTTTGCGCCAACGCAGACAAGCCGTCTGGAATATTTACCGGAGCAGATGATTTTCTTTCATCTTTGCCCGTCATCAAAAACTCCAGTGATACGCCCAATGCTTTTGCAATATTATGCAAGTTGGTGGCACTCACTCCTCTGTTACCGTTTTCTAAGTCCGATAAAAACCCCTTACTTATGTCCACTTTTTGACACAATGCGTCCTGAGTCATTTTAAGCTCGAGGCGCCGATCCTTAATTCTGGTTCCAATCGCACTCATAATTACTCCTCCTAAAGCTCACCTTATACCAAATCGGCGACCTCTTGTTTAGAAAAAAAGTTCGCTAAATAAAATATTGACATACAGTTTGGCGAATGTTATTCACTATTGCGAACAATAAAAAAGGAGTCCACATGGGAAAAGATCAACATGTTGTAAAACGAGAAAACGGCTGGGCCGTTCTTGGCGCTGGCAATCAAAAAGACACCTCGCGCCATCGCACCCAAAAGGATGCGATTGATGCAGCTCGTGAAATCGCCATTCATCAACGTAGCGAAGTTGTAACGCACGGCATTGATGGACGAATCAGAGACAAAGATAGCTACGGCAATGACGACTGCCCCCCGACAGACAAAAAGCATTAATGATTTCAGCGGCAAATATTGCCAAAGCGATTACCTGACCGAGGGGTAAAAGTTCTAAATATATCTCGGATAATGCCACTATGTGGCGGGAGGGAAATAAGATGCCAAAGAAGTATAAATTAATGGAGCGGGCTGAATCGTTTGACAGTCTGCTGAACTTTGCCAATACAAAATCACTTAAGCCGGGTTATGACGGTCTAACTCCGCTCGCATATTCACAGGATACGGGTTTTCACATATATGCAGAGCTACGTCCGCCGCTAGATCTTTCTGCGGCTGAAGATCCCAAAAATGCCGTTGAATATTTGCAAACCATAAACAAGTTCGCACAAATTGCGGAAGCCACTGCAGCTCCGTATTCCGCCAAAATCCTCGAAGTTCAAGGTGAAATTATCCACTTCTTTATGCCCTGCTTGTGTGAAAAACAAACGGTCGCGCAAGTGATTGTTTTTGCAAAAGAACTTCATGATAACGTCAAGGAGTCGGTGTCCGATGACCCCTTCGTAATGGCTTGCGATCATGGTCAGACGATATTTGTTCTTGAAGGGAATGGCTCCAATCAGTCAATGGTTTCTCTCAGCCCGGCGGCAAATGCTCCGGCCAAACATCTCGGCAGAAACCCAGATCAATCTGTTAACATTCCTTCCCGCAATCTGCGTATGCGCAGGGAACATTTAGAACTGTTGGGATTGAATGTGGACGGACGTAAAGCATGGGATGACGTCCCTCTCGAAAGAATCCCGAAACAAGCGGAGGCTTTGGCTGCTCGCCAGTTTAATTTCAGTGATCGGCGACAACAGTTGCTGGAGTCCGCCAATGAATCGATTCGGGCATATAAACCAACAATTATGCGGTTCTCTGCCAACGAAGCTGTCGGATACGATACTGGATCCGCTGATGTGAATCATCCGGCGGTTATACAAGGATTTTTCATGAGGGCTGATCTCGACGGCTTTACGTCTGCAATTGAGACCGCATTTAAAGCGGGACCTGCTGGCATCTTCCAATTAGTCACCCGTTTTTCAGAACTACTGGAGTTCGCAAATGAATACATTGAAGCTTCCAGGTCGTTTTCAACGATAACCAAACTGCCTTGGGCCGGTGACTGTTCAAACCTGCTGATTTCGCCAACACAGGAAACTTACGAGGCCGCTCAAACATATTTGCCGGTCAAGCTGGGGGCGAGATGGCATGACCAAGCGAAGGCCAATGCCGATTGGGACAAACACTTCGGTGATGCCAAGTGGGCTGTAGTGGTTGCAGGAGGAACTGATTCAAAAGATGGTGACACCGGCAATAATGGCAAGACACTGGTTGCTAAAATCAGTTTAAACCACCGCGATTTTCTGATCGCAGCTGGATGGAGTGTCGGTCGTTCATTGGACGCATTTACTGCGGGACCAAAAAAAGAAGATATTGTGGTGCACAAGACTGATCTCACCTGCCTTAATGCAGACCTCCAGAAAAAATTCAGCCCAATGACGGCATATAAGATATTCTACCGAGCCCGCGTAACGATGGATGAATTGCGTGCAGACGCCGAAAAGGCACATAAGGAAAAAAATTCGGGCGTCTATACGTCGGCAGGGGTTAGCGCAACCCTTATCAAGAGGCCCCACGCACGATGATTCCGTCAAAAAAATGCAATAAATTCGAGTACTTTTGTTGGCAAGTTCAGTCCTTGTTAGAATCCGGCTGTATCGTAAAATCAAGCCCTCATGAGTGGGTTATTGAAGGCGGCATAATTCTCAGGGACTCTATTCCCCGAAAAATATCCATTACTATTTCCAGCACTTGGGAAACTCACTGCCCACAGGTAAGATGCCGTGAAAAATGGATGAAAGAAGGCGTCGACTGGCACATAAGCGATGACGGGACATTGTGTTATGTGCTTGCCAATCATTGGGCCGACGCTGTCAATGAGCTGAACACTAAATTGCCGATGCTGTGCTTTATAGAGATTTCAGCTCAATGGATGGTTGATTGTATTCAATGGCTAATGGATGCTCATCTATATGCTCACCAATTGGACATGGAGAACTGGCCGCGCGGATGGGACTCTTGGCCGCATTATGACAAGGGGGTTCAAAAGTACCAAAAGCTATATCGAAATAAGGCCGCTGTTGAACAGATCAGCTACCCTGCAAGCACCATGCAAAAGTAGATAATCACAAGAATGCTGACGCTTAAAATCTGAAAAATAAGCATGCGCATAGCCTTTTGGTTATGCGCAATTTTTTTAGCGACAATTTCCCCCAAGGTATTGAGCTGACATAAGTATTCGGCATGGATGTCATCTTTGTTCATTTTGTTAGCAATTTTTTCAGCGAGGTAGTCTTTATGGCCTTGGCCATTTCTCGGAATATACGGAAACAAAACCGTTGTGGGTAATTTGCTCCCGTCCGGATATCCACGAGCTAAAAAAGTCAAAAGACATTGAATTAATGCCATCCCACAAAAACATGCTGAACCTAGCGCAGCTAAAATTCCCAGACGCTGGATGCACTCCCATTTAAAATCCACCGGCGCGGTGATTTCAGTCAGTTTTGATAGAATTTGCCATGTCCCGGCTATAACCGCGCTGGCAAACGTGAAGAGGATGCTACTTTTAGTATCAAATGCACGGATGGTTTCCTGCACATTCACATGACCACGGATAATGTGCTCAAGATGTTCGATACGTTCTTCGTCTTTCATATTCGACCCTCCACGATGGCTATTTCTGATTCGGTGAGTTTATAGAGTTTGTAAACGAGCTGGTCGCTTTCGGCTTTGAGGGCGGAGACGTGGGCCTCCGGGCTTTGGCGCATTCTAAAATTCATCGTCCGACTCCTTTACTTTTCTGATGAGGGGCGTCATTTCCCACGCGCCACATCGATTTGCATATGAAACTCATCAATGTCCTGACGGATACCTTAAAGTTTGAGTATCTATCCAAATATTGGAAAGTTTCTACCGGATTCTTCCAATGGTTGGAAGCGTAGCGGCAGATTTTTCCAATCATTGGAAACACCATGGCGGTGCGGCGGATAGCGCCTTGATGCGGGCCGGGCGGAGGTGTAGCCTTTCAAGTTCAACGAAAAGGGAGGCGCATATGGCTACGAATCCAATCGGAAAAGGCACGAAGACCATCGGGATCAATATGTCAAAGAAGATGGCAGAGGATCTCGAAAAGCGGGCTGACTCGATGCACATCAGCAAGAGCAAGTACTGCAAAATCATCCTCCAACAGTGGCTCGATTCCGGCAAAAAACTCACTCTGTCTGAATAGAATCACCGTCCAACACAAAAAAAACCATTTGCCCCGAAGTTGATGTCGTGAGGTTCGCATTGCCATTAAGAACGGTGTCCATTCCAGATGCACAGGGGACGAACAGAAACCGTTCGTGCAGTTAAAGTTCTCATTGCTGTAAAGAATGGTCACCATTCGGGAAAAGCAGGGGCCGAACGGGGCAGAGAACGGAGAGCGAACGGAGAATATTTGCTGTAAATGCAGATGCTGGTGCGGTATTGTCGGGTCTCCGGCAGGATGGGGAGTCGCGACAACCCCTAAAATTGGGGCTAAAAGGGCGTAAAATTAAAAAAGCGAACCCGGTCGGAGTTCGCTTTAAGAAGATATGGTCGGGGAAACAGGATTCGAACCTGCGACTTCTTGGTCCCAAACCAAGCGCTC
>JBAXDG010000001.1:0-66896 GCA_037141075.1 Kiritimatiellales bacterium | reverse complement strand
GCGTTACAAATAAAGCCTATCGCTTGACGAAAATTAAACAAGGAGGATAATCTCCAGCCATGAAGAGTCGTCTCGCCATCCTGTTCCTGATTCCCGCCATCGCGCTGTGCGTGACGGACGACGACGGTTTTAAACGTTACCAGCTCATTCTCGACAAACAACCCTTCGGGCAGGAACCGCCGGAAGCGGATATCGTACAAGTCCCAGCCTCCCAGTCTTTTGCCCGCAACCTCCGCCTCTCCATGCTTTTTGAGGGGCCGGACGGTACTACGCGGGCCGGGATTATCGATACATCCTCAAAGAAAAGTTACATCCTCCGCATCGGTGAACCGCAGGACGGACTTGAAGTGGTCGAGGCGGACGTAAAGACATCCGAAGCCATGGTGCGCAAAGATAATGAAGTGGCCCTTTTCAAACTGGAAGCCGGAAGCGGTGAAACGATCTCCAGAACCGAACAATCATCCCGCAAATCCTCCTATGCCGAGCGGCGACAGGCCTTACTGAAAAAAGTCGAAGAGAAACCGCAGCCGGCCGAGCCGCCGTCGCAACCGACGCTGACCGGCGACGCACTCCAAAAGCATCTGGAAAATGTGCAGATGGACGCCATTCGCAATGGACTTCCGCCACTACCAATGCCGCTCACGTCGGCGATGGATGCCCAGCTCGTTAAGGAAGGCGTGCTCCCGCCGCAGTAGAGGTGAGATTGATTTCGCCCTTACTGAAGGTTTTCGATCATCCGCAACGTAACATCGCCGACGGTTTGCAGGCTTTTCACGGATAGCTTATCCAGCGTGTCGTTGGTGGTGTGCCAGTAGTCGTTAAGGCCCGGCGCGGAGCCGTAGTTGAAATCAATCAAATCAATCACTGGCATGCCTGCCAGCCCGAAAGGCACATGGTCATCCAGAATCGAGCCGGAACCGAGGGCAAACTGCGGGCGGACGCCCAGTTCGTGAGCTGCAAAAAAGAGTTCCTTAACCAGCTCGCGGGAACTGTTGCGCGGAATTGAAATATTCAGATCCTTGTCGCCGATCATATCGAGCACAACCACCGCCTCAACCAGCTTCACGCCGCCCGCATCATAAATCTGCTTTGCGAGATGCCGGCTGCCGTGCAGGCCGTCATGCGGTCCGTACTCTTTGCGGCATTCCTCGCCGTCCAGAAACGCGATCAGAAATTCCGTTTCAAACGGGCCGCGCTCAACAAGAACCCGCGCCAGCTCCAGCAAAACGCCGGAACTGGATCCGGAATCGTTCGCCCCTTGAAAATCTTTGGAAATACCGCTCTTGGTGTCGAAGTGCGACGCAAGAACAATTAGACGTCTCGTCTTGCCCGGGATGCGTCCCAGCACATTGTTGAAGTGCATTTTCCCGCTCGGCGTCTCTTCGGAAAAAGTGTCGATGGCTGTCTTGAGTCCGAGAGCCTTCAGTTTGCTTTCCAGCAAGACCGAAGCGCGTCGCGCACCGCCGCCGCCCGCATCACGAGGAGTAATCTTCACCAGCGCTTCGGTCTCGGCCATCGCCTTCGCGCCGTCAAACGTCGCCTTCTTGCACCCGGAAAAAATCAAACAGAAGGCCGCAAAGCACGTAAAAAGAATTTTTCCAGACATTGGAAACTCCAGCCTTATTCGCTTCCGTCTGTTTTGGCTTTGGCGGTTTCTTTGATCTTTTTGGCCAGTTCGTCCGCCAGCTTTTTGTCTTCCATCAGCGCTTTGCGCGCGCCGTCGCGGCCCTGCCCAAGCTGCTGGCCATTGTAAGAAAGCCACGAGCCTTTCTTTTCAATGATGCCACAGTCGGTGCCGGCATCGACAATCGAGCCGGTCCATGAAATGCCTTCGGCGTAAAGGATGTCAAACTCGGCCATGGTGAACGGCGGAGCCACTTTGTTTTTGACCACCTTAACCTTGGTCCGGTTGCCATAGATCGAGCCGTCGGTGTTTTTAAGCTGACCGATACGGCGGATGTCGAGGCGCACGGAAGAATAAAACTTCAGCGCGCGGCCGCCGGGCGTCGTTTCAGGACTGCCGAACATCACGCCGACTTTTTCGCGGATCTGATTGGTGAAAATACAGCAGCAGTTCGAGCGGGCAATCGCCGACGTCAGCTTGCGCAGAGCCTGAGACATCAAACGCGCCTGCAATCCAACGTGCGACTGGCCCATTTCGCCGTCGAGCTCGGCGCGCGGCGCGAGCGCCGCGACGGAGTCCACGACCACGACGTCGATTGAGTTGCTCTTCACCAGCGCCTCGCAGATGTTGAGGGCTTCTTCGCCGGAGTCGGGTTGCGAAACCAGCAGGTCGTTCAGGTTCACGCCGATCTTCTGCGCATAGCCCGGATCGAGCGCATGTTCGGTATCAATAAAAGCCGCCGTGCCGCCTTCCCGCTGGACATTAGCGATGATGTGGGAAACCAGCGTGGTTTTACCGGAAGATTCCGGGCCGAAGATTTCGATCACGCGGCCGCGCGGAACGCCGCCGATGCCGAGCGCGATATCCAGCGTCAGCGCGCCGGTGGAAATACATGGAATTTTACGGGGACCCGCTTCGTCGCCGAGACGCACAATTGCGCCGTCGCCGTACTGTTTTTTGATGTCAGCGAGTACTGCCTCGAGATTGGAGGCGCCTTCTTTTTTATCGGTTTTTGCAGCCATGCGGGAGAGCCTACACGGCCCGGAAAATTGTTCAAGCGCAGAAGCGGTCTTCTTTTGAAGATAACGGGTGAAACGCGACCGCCTGCCCTGAGTTAATCGAAGGGCCGGGCGTGTTTTACTTGTCCGCCACAGGAGGAAGCGTGCTCGGCGATCACGCTCCACCTCATCACTTCGGCTGACAAAAACCGGATTTTTTATGCCCTGATTCTGGGTAATGACAAACAAAAACCCCGCCCTTTGCAGAGCGGGGTTTTCGATTCAACGATAAACGTTTACACCACGTTGAACTTGGCGCGCACAGCTGCTTCAGCTTCAACCCAGTATTCCGCAGCACCTTTTTTATTACCGTCGTTCTGAGCCGAGAAATAAGCCGCTTCGCTGACCATCGCGTAGAAACGCTCCGGAGCAATAACCGTCTTTTTCGCAACAGCCGCTTTGGCTGGAGCTTTCTTAGCCGCAGCCTTCGGCGCGGCAGGTTTCACAGCAGCTGGTTTAGCAACAGCGGTTTTTTTAACCACCGCTTTCGTCACCGTCTTCTTCGTCGTTTTCTTTTCAATAGCCATTTGATCCCCCTTTTAATAATTCCTATCCGCATTCTTTTTCGCGGCGGTCGGAACTCTAGTTTTCTACACCCTAAATACAAGCCTAATTAGGCGCTTTAACTGAATTCTAAAATATGGTCTTATCCGCCCTGCTTCAGCCCGGAAAACACAGAATGAAAAAAGAACCTATCTCTCTGGAAACACAGCTCTCCGCATGGTGCGCGGAGACCTTCGCCGCCTGCTTCCCCGGCGTAGACTTAAGTGCCGTTCCGCTCGCCGTCATTCCGTCGCGAAACGAAGAATTCGGAGACTGCCAGTGCGAAGCCGCGATGAAACTCGCCAAGGAGCTGAAAACCAATCCGCGCGCCGTCGCCCAGCAGTTCAAAGAAAAGGCTGAGCTTCCTGACTTCGTCGAGAAGATTGAAATCGCCGGCCCCGGCTTTATCAACATCTATCTCAAAACCGCCGCGCTGGCCGACCAGCTCACGGCCATGCAGTCCGATAAAAAACTCGGTCTTCCAAACCTCGGAAAAAATCAGACGGTCATCATCGATTACTCCAGCCCCAACGTCGCCAAGCCGATGCATATCGGTCACATCCGCTCCACCGTCATCGGCAACGCCCTCGACCGCCTCTACCGCGCTCTCGGCTACAACGTCATCGCCGACAACCATCTCGGCGACTGGGGCACGCAGTTCGGTCTCATCATTCTCGGCTACCGCGAGTTCGCCGATGCCGAAGCGCTTAAAACCGCGCCGGTCGAAGAGCTCGAACGCATCTACGTTAAAAGCTACAACCTCTCCAAAGCGGACGAACCCTGGCGCGACCGCGCCAAGGCTGAACTCGTCAAACTCCAGCAGGGCGACAAGGAGAACCGCGCGCTCTGGGAAAAGTTTGTTGAACTCACGCTCAGCGAATTCAACCGCATCTATAAACGGCTCGGCGTTTCCTTCGATCTCTACCGCGGCGAAAGTTTTTATAACGACCAGCTCGCCGGAACTGTCGAGCGGCTGAAAAAAGAAGGCCTCGCCAGTGTAAGCGACGGCGCACTCGTTTGTGATCTCGAGGCCGACGGACTCAACGTCGCCATCGTCCGCAAAAGCGACGGCGGTTACAACTACACCACTACTGACATCGCCACCGTCATTTCGCGCACCGAAGAATTCCAACCTTCGGAAATCATCTACGTCACCGACGAACGTCAGCAGCTCCACTTCAAACAGTTCTTCCACATCTGCAAAAAAATCGGTGTGCCGACCAAACTGACCCACGTCTGGTTCGGCCTCATGCGCCTGCCCGAAGCCACCTTCTCCACCCGCGAAGGCAACGTAATCAAACTCGAAGCCCTGCTCAACGAAGCGGAAGCCCGCGCGCTCGAAGTCGTTAAAGCCTCCAGCCCCGGCATGGACGAAGCGCAGCAGCGCGAAATCGCCCGCGCCGTCGGCATCGGCGCCATCAAATACACCGACCTCAGCCAAAACCCGCAGAGCCTCGTCACATTCACCTGGGAAAAAGCGCTCGCCATGGACGGCAATTCCGCGCCGTATTTGCAATATGCCTACGCTCGTATCGCCAGTGTCCGTGATAAATATGCCGCGCAGTTCCCCGACAAAAACCCCGACGACTATCCGATTGTCCTCACCGAAGAAATCGAACGCCGCCTCGCGCTCAAACTGACCCGCTTCCCGGCGGCTGTCGTTTCCGCCGCCAGCCTCGACCGACCCAGCGTTATGGCCGACTATCTCTTCGATCTCTCGCAGACCTACAGCTCGTTCTACCAGAACGTCCCGTTCCTCAAAGCCGATGAAGGCCCGCGCGAAAGCCGCATCCGCCTCTGCGCCCTCACCGCCGCGATTCTGAAAAATGGCCTCGCTCTTCTCGGTATCGAAACGCCGGAACGAATCTAGATTTTCACCACAGAGGCCACGGAGACACAGAGGGTTTCTAATGGCTGGAAGAAGATGCCTCTAACATTCGAGATCGCTTCCTATCTTTTTGCGTGGCTGTAATTCTCTGTGCCTCTGAGAACTCTGTGGTAAAAATTGTTTATGCCTGTGGCAGAAAAGATCATAAAACAGCTGAAGGCGATGGGAAATAAACCCGCCGCCGAACACGCCATGCGGTTTTTCAAAACCGGCCCCGGACAGTACGGCGAAGGCGATCTGTTCCTCGGCATCCGCGTTCCCGTTCTGCACCAGCTCGCCAAAGAACACTGCGACATCACGCTGGATGATATTATCGAACTGTTGCAGTCTCCGCTCCACGAAGTGCGAATGCTGGCCCTGCTGATTATGGTTCTTCAGTACAAACGCAGAGAGAATCAGACCGCCATTTACCGCGCCCATCTCGCCAACACGCACCGCATCAACAACTGGGATCTGGTAGACGGCTCTGCTGCGGACATTGTCGGCGCACATCTCTTCAAACGAACCCGCCAACCGCTTTACAAACTGGCGAAATCCAAAAGCCTCTGGGAACGGCGCATCGCCATCATCGCCACCTTTCATTTCATCCGCAGGAATCAGTTCGACGACACGCTCGCCATCGCCGACATTCTGCTGAATGACAAAGAAGACCTGATGCACAAAGCCGTCGGCTGGATGCTCCGCGAAGTCGGCAAACGCGATTTGAAAGTTGAAGAAGAATTCCTGCTTCCGCGTTACAAACAAATGCCGCGCACAATGCTCCGCTACGCCATCGAGCGTTTCCCCGAACCCAAACGCCTCGCCTATCTCCACGGCCGGTTATAAAATCCGCCACGAGTTTCAATGATTGGAAATTCCTTTTTCTGCAAAGCTGCGTTAGATTCCCCGTATGAATGAATTGGCAGAACATCTGAAAAACGACCGCTTCGCCGAAACCATCGGGATCGAACGGGTTCTCTGCAAAGACGGACACTGGACGGCCCGGCTGACCGTGGCCGAAAAACATCTCAACGGACTGGGCGTTGCTCAGGGCGGAGTGATCTTCACGCTGGCAGACTACGCCTTCGCGATTGCCTCAAACACGGACGGCCGCACTTCCACCGGACTTCAAACAAACATCGCTTTTATTTCTCCGGCACAACCCGGAGACGTCCTGATCGCTCACATACGTGAAGCCAGCCGACGGAAAACAATCTCCATCTACGAGATCGAAATCCGCAACGAACAGACGGATCAACTGATCGCCCTCTTTACCGGAACCGGATTCCGGATCAAATAGTCCAGATGGTTTTCGATGTTTGGAACCCGGTTGCGACGAAGCGCAACCCTCCCGGGAGGGTGTTGCTCCGTCAGCGCCAATTGTGGAAACGGCATCCCTGCCGCAGGCCATCGAAAAATTTCCCGAACTCAAACGCCTCTCTTATCTCAAAGGCTGATTATAGAATATTCCGCGCAGAGCAACTGTATCAGGCCGTAGCCGTCCAACGGGCGGATGATGATTTTACGTTTCTGCGGCTCGCATCAGCTTTGCGGTAGCGGTTGCAGTGTCACCTCGCGGACTTCCATTTCAGCGCCTTCACTCTGCAGTCCAATCCAGCCGGACGTGGATGAACACCCGGTAATGCGGTTGATTTCTTTTCCATTAACACTGACCGTAATCGTGCCGCCGTCGCAACGAACCTGATACTGGTTCCATTCGCCGACCGGGTTTTCAACGCCAGGCGCGGCCGCCGGGATTCCGGTCTTTCCTTGGGTGAAAGGCTGATCGCAAACCAAACCGCCCCGCACATAGAAGTCACCCTGACGTTCGTGGGCGCCTTGGCATTCGACGCCGTCCGGCCAGACCTTTTCTTCGCCGTTGGCGTGAACGATCACGCCGGTATTACCGGCCTTGATGAAGCGCCATTCCACCGTCAGCAGATAATTCGCATAATGCGCAACCGTTCGTAAATAACCTTTCGGAGTGCCTACACAGTACATCACGCCGTCCCGCACAGACCAAATCTGCTCCATCTTCGCACCGTCTTTGGCAAAGGCCGTCCATCCGTCCAGACTCTTGCCGTCGAACAGTTTGATGGTTTTGTCGGGAATAACAACTGAAGCCTTCTCGGCGGTGTAAGCCAGCGAAGCGGTATAGATCAGCGTGCAGAACAGGACCTTGCGAAACGACATCATAACCAACTCCTAATTTAAGATTCAACTCAGCTCGAACACCGGCGCATGAAACACCCGTGTCCTTACCAGTTTTTTTCCACGCCCGCCAAGGCTGGGTGGTAAAAATTCTTCTTACAGAATCTCTTTGAGGGCTTTAAGGACTGCGCGGTTCTGGGCAGGAGTTCCGACGGTGATGCGAATCCATTCGGGCAGTCCGTAGCCGTCCATGGGTCGGACGATGACTTTACGTTTCTGCAGTTCGCCAAATACTTTCCGGCCGTTACCGGTTTTCACCAAAAAGAAGTTGGCGAACGACGGAACCATTTCGAGTCCGTTTCCAATCTTCGGAAGCTCGCGGGCGAAAAGTTCCAATCCCTGAAAAACGGTTTTACGGGTTTTCTCCAGATGTTTGTCGTCGTCGAGTGCGGCGAAGGCTGCGGCCAGCGCCATGGAGTTGACGTTGAATGGCTGGCGGACACGGTTAAGCAGTCCGATCAGTTTTTCATGTCCGACGGCGTAGCCGATGCGCAGTCCGGCCAGTCCGTACGCTTTGGAGAAGGTGCGCAGAACAATGACGTTTTCTCTGCCCTTCTGAATCTCTTTGATCAGATCGGGCTTTTGTTCGTCGGGCATGAGTTCGAAATAGGCTTCGTCAAAAACGGCCAGCACGTTCGCGGGCAGTTTTTTGAGGAAGGCTTTAATTTTCGCGGGCGTGACGATGGTACCGGTCGGGTTGTTCGGGTTGCAGATGATGACCATGCGGGTTTCGGGCGTAACGGCAGCCAGCATGGCATCGAGGTCATGCGCGAACTTTCTTATTGGCACAGCAATCACCTTCGCGTTGAAGAGCATGGCGACGAGGCGGTAGACGACAAAGGCGCATTCGCTCATGACCAGGTTGGTGCCGGGGCTAAGATAAACGTGGCCGAGAAATTCGATCAGCTCGTTACTGCCATTGCCGAAAAGTAAATTCTGCGGCTTCACACCGAGCTGTCCGGCCAGCTTGTCCTTCAAATAAAAACACCCGCCGTCGGGATAGCGGTGCATCTCTTTCGCGGCGGCGGCCATGGCGTTCATCGCTTTAGGCGACGGGCCAAGCTCGTTTTCGTTCGAGGCGACTTTGATGATTTCGGCGATGTCGTCGAAGCCGAGTTCGCGCGCCACTTCTTCAATCGGTTTGCCCGGCTCATACACCGGCACGGTTTCAATCCATTTGTTGGGAATCATACTGTTCTCCTGCGGTTAAGCGTAAAATTCTGTGGCGGATAAAATTCCAATCCCGGCCGATTCCAGTACGGCGGAAGCGCGCTCGATGTTGTCGAAGCGGATGACGATCAGGGCGTTTTTCTTCTGCTTGCAGGCAAAGGCGTACATGTATTCGACACTCAGCCCGCCAGCTTCCGCCACCTTAAGGATCTTCTCCAGCCCGCCGGGTTCGTCGGTAACTTCAATCGCCATGACGTCGGTGATATTCACCGCAAAGCCGGCAGCTTCGAGTACTTCTTTGGCGCGCTGCCATTCGCGGACGATCAGACGCAGGATACCGAACTCGCGTGTGTCGGCCAGCGTCATGGTGACGATATTGATTCCGGCTTCCGCCAGCACTTCGCAGACACGGCTGAGATGTCCCGGACGGTTTTCGAGAAAAACAGAGAGCTGTTTCAGTTTCATCTTTCCACTCCTTTCAGTCGCGAATATCTAACCACTAATTTCTAAATTCTAAACAAATTCAAATGACAAATGATCAAAATTTAATATTTAAATTCAGTCTCCCGATTTCGTGACAATCGCACCGAAAATATGAGTAAGCTCTTTGGCTTCCTGTTCCAGTCGAATCCGCTCCTCCTCAAGGCCTTCTGCCAGAATCAGACGCAACCAAAGACGCGATTCCTTGGCTTCCTTCCGGCAAATTTTTGCGCGCATCAAAAAATCTTTTTTGCTCAACGACTCATTGGCTTCAATGTAGTTAGCCGCCACAGATCCGGACGAACGGACAACCTGCTTGCAGTCTTCGATGTTCGGAATATCTTTCATCACCCTGCGCACAAACGCTCTGACTGCCTTAGCAAACTCCAAGGTTCTCTCCTCCAGATCGTATGGCTGGCTCATCGGGTTCCTGACGTTAAATTGGTTTAGGATTTAGTGTTTAGAGATTAGGATTTTCGATATCGAACTATTGGTTCCGATTATCGATGACTCGTTTGGCTTTCCCTTCGCTGCGCGCAATGGTGTGCGGCTCAACAAGACGGACCGGAACGCGCAGGCCGGTTATATGGTCGATCGCCTGAGCAATCCGTGCTTGCGTGGCCTCAAGTTCGCTGATGCGGTCGCCAAACATTTCTTTCGTGACTTCAACCTGCACTTCGATCTGGTCGAGCCCGCCCTTGCGGGTGAGCAGAATCTGATAGTGCGGCACAGTTTCCTCGACCGACAGCAGCGCGGCTTCGATCTGCGACGGGAAGACGTTGACGCCGCGAATGATCATCATGTCGTCGCTGCGTGAGCGGATGCGGTTGATGCGGCGGATGGTGCGGCCGCAGGCGCAACGCTCCGGATTGATCGAAGTGATATCGTGAGTGCGGTAGCGGATCATCGGAAACGCCTGCTTGGTGAGCGTCGTGATGATCAGCTCGCCTTCCGCACCGTCGGGCAGGACTTCATCGGTTTCCGGATCGACAATTTCGATCAGGAAGTGGTCTTCAAAAATATGAAGACCGGCCTGCTCACAGCATTCGATGCCGACACCAGGGCCAATAATTTCCGTCAGTCCGTAAATGTCAAAAGCCTTAATGCCGGATTCGCGCTGAATGTAGGTGCGCATGGCTTCCGTCCACGGCTCCGCGCCGAACACGCCGATTTTTACGCCAAGATCTCTGAAGGAAATACCGCTCGCGTTCACTTTTTCGATCAGGTGAATAAAATAGCTCGGCGTACAGCAGATGGCGGTGACGCCGAAATCCTTCATCACCAGAATCTGGCGTTCCGTGTTGCCGCCGGAAATCGGAATGACGGTTGCACCGAGCCGCTCCGCGCCGTAATGCGCGCCGAGGCCGCCGGTGAACAGTCCGTAGCCGTAGGCGTTCTGGAGGACGTCTCCGGCGTGCATGCCGGTGGCGACAAAAGAACGGAGCATGACACTGCTCCAGACGTCCAGATCGTCCTGGGTGTAGCCGACTACAATCGGCTTGCCGGTTGTTCCGCTGGAGGCGTGCAGGCGGACGACGTCTTTCATCGGCACGGCAAACAGTCCGTAAGGATACGTATCACGCAAATCGGTTTTCTGAGTAAATGGAAGTTTTTGTACATCATCCAGCGTGCGGATGTCGGCGGGCTTCATGCCGCGTTCATCCATGCGCTGACGGAAAAGCGCCACGTTATTGTAACAGCGCTGAACAGTGGCTTTCAACCGCTGTAGCTGCAGCGCCCGCAGTTCGTGGGGGTCCAGATAATCAGGCATACACTCGGGATGGATATCAGTTTCCATGAGCTCTCCTATGCGGACTGACGTCCAAGTTCAAAAGCGGCTTCGTTCACTTTATGCAGTTTCTCCGGCAGGTTTCCACGAATCACTTTCAGCCAGGCATCGGCCGGAACATTCAGATGACGGCTCAGCAGGCCGAGCATGGCGATGTTAAGTGCTCTTTTGTTTTCCAGTTTTGCCAAATCAATTGCCGACGACTTTAGGATCGAGGTTCCCGGAGAGCACTCCGCTTCGTACAGCGGAAACTGGTCGTCCTGAAACAGGACGAGAAAGTCGATCTCTCCGGCGGGAATCATCGGACTGAATACTTTCTTTCCGAAGCGTACATCGCTGCAAATAGAACCGCCGCGCTGACTCATGCCGTGCACTTCCGCCTTTTTGACATCAAGCCCCTGCCGGAAAAAAACTTCGGCAAGAATCTGCGTGGAGGTCAGAACACCCATACCGCCAAGACCGGCGATTTTAATACTGGTCACTTTATCACTCATACAAATTATCCTTCGGCTGAAGCGGGTTTCACACCTTTGCGGGCCACCGCCAGAATACAGGGCCGGCGCACAATCAGAACCGTCAGTTCATCTTTTCCAAGAGCTTCGACCAGCGCTTTTTCAAACTCTCCGAGCTGGCGGATCGGGTCGAAAACTCCGACATTCGGAACATTCATGGCGCGAACCACTGCTTCGTAATCGAGCTGATTAGCCGGCGTATGATCCAGCAGCCTTCCGGTGCCGGGATGTTCCTGCTGTCCGGTCATCGCGGTGGTGGCGTTGTCGAGGATCAGCAGAACATGGCCGGTCGGCGGCACGTTATAGGTCATCTCGGCCAGCCCGGTGAGTCCGCTGTGAACGAACGTGCTGTCGCCGATAACGCTGACAACCCGCTTGGCTTCTTCGCGCGGCAGAACGTGGCGCAGGCCGATGCCGACACCAAGACTCGCGCCCATGCAGATCTGCGTGTCCATGGCCGCCAACGGCTGGAGCGCGGCCAGTGTGTAGCAGCCGATATCGCCCGCCACGATGCAGTTGTGCCGCTTGAGTATTTCAAACACGACCGTATGCGGACAGCCGGCGCAAAGCTGCGGCGGTTTCCCGCGCGGCGGAACCGCTTCGGGAGTGACGTCATGCGCCAGAATGCGTTTCACCCGTCCTACATCCAACTCCCCGAAGCGATACATTTCCGGCGCACTTTCAATCGCGCCGCCTGCGGCGCGCACCGCGTCGGCCATATACGGATCGTTTTCTTCGATGACCACGGCGCGGTCAACCGAAGCAACAAAATCGAGCATCCGCCGCATCGGCAGCGGATAGCTCATGCCGATTTTGAAAACGGACGCGTCCGGCGCGGCTTCACGCACATGCTGATACGCAACACCGGAAACCAGAATGCCGAGATCTTTCGAGCCTTCGATTTTCTGATTCGGGCCTTCCTTTTCATTCCACTCGGCAATCTCCGCCAGCTTCTGCCGCAGACGGCGGTGCGCCGGGCGGGCATGTCCGGGCACCATGACATGATACGGAATATTGCGCTCGAAGTGCGCCTTCGGCAAATGATGATCCGGCTTGCGCGGAACAACAATCGTTCCGGAATGGCAGACGCGGGTGGTCAGTTTTACGATCACTGGAATTTTCCAACGTTCGGAAATTTCAAACGCCAGACGGGTGAAGTCATAGGCTTCCTGCGAATCGGACGGCTCAACCAGCGGCACGCCGGCGGCCACCGCGTAGCGGCGGGTATCCTGCTCGTTCTGACTGGAAGCCAGCCCCGGATCGTCGGCGACAATGAAAACCAGCGCGCCGTCCACTCCGCTGTAGGCGGCGGTAAACAGCACATCCGCGGCGACGTTCAGTCCGACGTGTTTCATGGTCGTGAAAGCGCGCACGCCGGCGAACGAAACGCCCAGCGCCACTTCGGCAGCGACTTTTTCGTTCGGCGACCATTCAGCCTTGCCGCCAAGCTTGCTATAAACATCGAGAATCTCGCTCGACGGCGTTCCCGGATAACCGGTTCCGCGGGCGGCACCCGCATGCAGCGCACCCAATGCAACCGCTTCATTCCCCATCAAAAACTGTCGTTCCATTTCTATTCCTTATTCAAAAGCTCAACCACCCAGTCCGGCGCACGGACCGGACGTCCGTCCGTGCCGAACATGGCATGCACCGTAAAGCCGTGCGCCACATCCCCGGAGCCATCAGCCTGCACAATGCGGTTTTCAAAACGAATCCGTGCGCGCCCTTCGCGATGAATGCTCGTGGTCATCTCCAGCAGATCATCGTATTTGGCGCGGCCGGTAAAATAAACATGCGCTTCAATCAGCGGCAACCCGATGCCGCGATGCTCCCATTCCGCATAGGAAACACCCATGGCGCGCGACAGTTCGGTACGGCCGACCTCAAACCACTCCAACGCACGGGAGTTGTAGAAGGTCTGCATCTGGTCGGTTTCACTATAGCGGACACGGAACTGATGAGTATGGGACGACACGAATATCTCCTTTTGAACTTATCCGGCCGGCTGAACCAGCACTGCACAGGTCGCTCAGACCTCCACTTTGGGGTATGAGCCGAGCACGTTGAGCACGGCGCAGTGTTTCGCGAGCGCTTTGAGCGCGTCTTTGACGTGCGGATCATCCGCATGGCCCTCGAAGTCGACGAAAAAGTAGTATTCCCACGCTTTGTTTTTGCTGGGGCGCGACTCGATCTTGGTCATGTTGATTTTGTTGGTCTTGAGCGCGTCGAGCGCGTCGTGCAGCGCGCCGACTTCGTCTTTGATGCCGAAGTAGATGGATGTCTTATCTTCGCCAGACGGCTCGCCGTATTTTTTGCCGATGACAAGAAAGCGGGTGGTGTTGCCGCTGGAGTCCTGAATGTTCTCCGCGACAATATCCAGCCCGTACAGCTCGGCGGCCAGTAGACTGGCGATGGCGGCGCAGTCCCCGTTCGCGGCCATTTCGGCGGCCAGCGCGGTGCTGTTGACCGCGTCGAGCTCAACGCCGGAAAGGTTTTCGCTTAGCCAGCGGCGACACTGGCCGATGGCTTCCTGCTTACTGCAGACCCGCGTGATTTTTTCTCTTGGCACCGAGGCGAGCAGATAGAGCGAAACCGGCAGGTAGATTTCCGCACAGATTTTAAGTTGCGTGTTGGTGAACTGATCGAAGGTGTGCGTCACGGCGCCTTCGATGGAGTTTTCGATCGGCACGACGCCGTAATCGGCGGTGCCGTGCTCCACCGCGTTGAACACCTCAGTGATGGTGCCGACGGGATGGTAATCAACGCTCGCGCCGAATTTAGCGTGCGCGGCCTGATGGGTGAAAGTGGCGGGCGGGCCGAGATAGGCGATTTTCAGATTGCTTTCGAGAGCGAGAGCCGCCGACATGATTTCGCGGTAGATGGCGCGCGCCGACTGTTCAGGAAGCGGACCGTTGTTAAGCGCGGCGATCCGGTCAAAGACGGCCTTCTCGCGCGACGGCACGTAGATTTCGCCGCCCTGCTCTTTTTTAGTCTTCCCGATTTCGAGCGCGACCTTGATCCGCTCGTTGAGGAGCTTGATCAGTTCCGCATCAAGACCGTCAATCTGTTTCCTCAGTTTCTCCAGACTCATCGTCGTCCTCCGTTAGCGCCTCTTGCGCCCGCAGTTCTAACTCTTTTTCCATCGCAGGGAAAGTTTTTGTCCGCTCGGGTTTTTCCATGCGTTTGAGTTCTTCCATGCCGGGCATCTCGTCGAGCGCCCGCAGGCCGAAGTGTTCGAGAAAGCGCTGGGTGGTGCCGAAGAGCCACGGGCGGCCCGGCAGGTCACTGCGGGCAACCACTTTAACCAGTTGCATCTCAACCAGATTGCGAAGCACCTGATCGACCGCGACGCCGCGGACGGATTCGATCTCGGAGCGCAGAATCGGCTGGCGGTAGGCGATAATGGCGAGCGTTTCGAGCGCGGGCTTGGAGAGCCGGGCGTTATGATCCTTGTCGAGCAGTGTGCGCACCCACGGGCCGCAGTTGATTTCGTTCTGCAATCGGTAGCCGTGGGCCACTTCGGCAATGCACAGGCCGGTACTGCTCCGCGCCAGTTCCTCGGTCAACTCCGCGACCGCGGCGATGATCTCATCCTCTTTGATCTCGGCGAACTGCACGTAGGGACCGCCGTAGCCGGCACCGGCATCGGCCAGCACCTTGCGGACTTCCTTGGCGGTCAGCGGCTTTTTGGCCGCAAACAGCAGAGAGCCGATAATCTGTTTGAGTTCAGGAAGCACTTCGATACTGCTCATAACTGTTCATCCTTCTGTAAAACGGGTTCGGGTTCGCCGCCTTCGATCTGCTCAATAACGATTTCATCAAAATGGTTATCCTGCCGCGCGACAAGGCGGTTGAGCTTCATCAGCTCCAGCACGGCGAGAAACGTGCAGACGATTTCCTGCCGTGAACGCATGCCGCGGAATAGACGGCCCAGTGTCAGCGGCTTGCCGTTCTTCGTGGCCTCCAGCAGATAATCCACTTTTTCGCTGACGGTGAACTGCTCGGCGAAAATCTCGTTCAGTTCCTCTTTCGGCGCGCGATCGAGAGCCTGATTCAGCGCGCTGATCAGGTCGAAAATACTGACATCCGACATACCGACATCAGGCCGCATACCGAGTTCAACATGCTCGCCTTCGCGGGAAAAAACATTTTCCTGAATCTCTTCGAGCTGACCAAGAAACCCGGCGGCATCCTTAAACTTTTTGTACTCAACCAGCTGGCGCACCAGATCCCAGCGCGGATCGTCCTCGTCGTCCTCTTCCACCGGGCCGCGATCTTCATCGGGCAGCAGCAGGCGGCTCTTGATCACCATCAGCGTCGCGGCCATCACGATAAAGTCGCCGGCGATCTCGAGATTGAGGATTTTCATCAAATCGAGATATTCCATGTACTGGGTGGTGATCCGCCCGATCGGAATGTCGTAGATGTCCACCTCGTCTTTTTTGATGAGGTAAAGGAGCAGATCCAGCGGGCCTTCAAAGACCTCGAGATTCACTTTGTATTCTTCGTTCGGAAGCAGATCGGCCATATGCATTTATTCCAGTCCAACGGCCTTGCGGGCGGCTTGCAGAGTTTTACGGGTTTCGGCGCGCGCTTTTTCAGCACCCTTCTTCAAGACGTCGTTCACGAAGTCGGGATCTTTTTCAAGCGCGGCGCGCTTTTCGCGCATCGGCGCAAAATGTTCGTTGATTTTAGCGAGCAGTTCTTTTTTGGCGGTGCCGTAGCCGAATCCGCCCGCACGGTAGCGCGCGGCAAGATCGGCGGTCTCGGCGTCTGTGGCGAAAAGCTTATAGAGCGCGAACGCGTTGCAGGTGTCGGGATTTTTCGGATCTTCCAGCGGCGTGCTGTCGGTGACAATCTGCATCACCCGTTTTTTCAATGCGCCGGGATCGCCGAAAATTTCCAGTGTGTTGTCGTAGGACTTGGACATCTTCTGTCCGTCAATGCCCGGCACCACGGCAACCGAGTCGCGGATGGACGGTTCCGGAATCGTGAACACCTCGCCGAACTGATTGTTAAATTTAATGGCGATGTCGCGCGTCACTTCGACGTGCTGTTTCTGGTCGCGCCCGACCGGCACCACGGTGGACTGCACGGAGAGAATGTCGGCGGCCATCAGCACCGGATAAGCGAACAGGCTGTGCGTGGCGGCGATGCCTTTGGCGATTTTGTCTTTGTAGGAATGACAGCGCTCCAGCAGACCCATCGGCGTAACCACCGAAAGAAGCCACGCCAGCTCCTGCACTTCCGGCACATCGCTCTGCCGGTAAAATGCGGTCTTGGCCGGATCGAGTCCGGCGGCCAGAAAGTCGAGCGCCACATCCTTCACCATCGTGCGCAGCGCGGCGGCATCGTTCACCGTCGTCAGCGCGTGGTAGTCGGCAATGAAAAGAAACGCCTCGCCCTGCTCCTGCAACTCAATCGCGGGCTTCATCATCCCGAAATAGTTGCCGATATGCAGTTTGCCCGAAGGCTGTATTCCTGAAAGAATTCTCATTAAACTAACTCCTGCTTTAACCGCGAATGGACACGAATGAACGCGGATTTAAATCTGAGGGAGAGACTTTAGCCACGAAAAGTCACAAAAACACACAAAAAAATCCGGATTCAGGGCTCTTTTACCAAGGAAGCGTTTGCCGCCGTGCTTTCGGCGGCGCGGGCGCGGCTTTGTTCAATTTGTCGCACAGCCTCTGCGGCGGAAATTTTGCAGGGTTTCCCGTCGCGCTCAACAATCACATCCTGCCCAAGCTTGGCCTTTTTCACCATCTCGTCATACACGGCACGACGAAGGCATTCCAAAGCCTCCTGACCTCTTTTGCTCATTTGAGGACTGTTCATACTCAATTCGTATGCTTTTAGTTTTTACCGTGCCCACCGTTCGCGGCTACAGAAATTCGTTCTTACTGTGGGTGCGGACGGTGGCCGCGCCTGTATCGGTCATTGTCTTAAATCGTTAATAAACCTTGATCATCACAACCGACTTCTTCAAATCCTCAACCAGTCCGAGCAAATTGACCGGCTTGGTCTGGGACGGCTGTATCTTGATGCCATCCACCGTTTTCAGGAGCGGAACGAGATAGTCCGACTTAATGGCATAGTTCACGTTCTGGGTAAGGTCGCCGGTAGCGGCCAACATCTTCAGAGAGTCCAGCTTGGCCGCGACTATCCCGACCAGATTGCCGTATTCATCAAAAAGCGGCCCGCCCGAGTTGCCGGACTGCAACGGTGCGCTGATTTGAAAATAAACGGGGGTATTTCCAGGGCCGGTCAGCCCGCTGATTGATCCGGTTGTAAACTTGACATCCGAACCCTGTAAACCGGGATGAGGAAACCCCATCGTAAAGACCTGTGCACCTAACTTCACGCTATCGGCAAAACTCAGCGAGACTCCGGCATCGGCACCATCGACACGCAAAATGGCCAAGTCGTTGCCAGTATCCTTTTGAATCAAACGGGCAGAAAAATCTTTCCCTTGGCAACTGACAGAGATTTTTTTGGCGTTCTCAACCACATGCCAGCAGGTCAAAACATATCCGCCTTTAACCAGTAAGCCGCTACCAAATCCGGAAGGAGCAATGTCTGCCGCAGGCACCTGACCGGCAGGCAATTTCGCAAGTTGCTTTTTCCGCTCGATATTCGCTATCAGTTCTTTTGCCCGCTCTTGCCCCGCGGCAACTTGAGTTTTGTTTAAAGTGTTGACCAACTTCCCTTTGTTTTTAGCCGCAGGCTCATTTCCATTCATTGCGGCAATTATCGACCATGCGTACGCTTCAACATAATCTTCAAGCACACCTTGGCCTCGGGCATAGCAAAGACCGAGATTGCTTTGGGCTTTATCATCTCCCTGTTCAGCCGCGAGACGGTACCACTTAGCCGCCTCTTTATAATCCTGCAGCACACCCTCGCCGCGGGCATAGCAAAGACCCAGGCTGTATTGGGCCGGGGCATCCCCTTTTTCAGCGGCAAGGCGAAACCATTTAACAGCCTCTTCGTAATCCTGCGAAATACCTTTGCCATTGGCATAATAGACACCAAGGAGAAATTGGGCTGCGGTATTCCCCTGCTCTGCGGCGAGCCTATACCATTTTTCCGCCTCTTTATCATCACTAGGAACACCGTTACCTAAACCGTAGCAAATGCCCAGAACGGCTTGAGCTTCGGCGTAACCTTGATCAGCAGCAAGACGGAACCATTTAATCGCTTCCTTATAATCCTGCGGAACGCCTTCACCATTTTTATAGCAGATACCTAGATTGTATTGGGCTGAGACATCGCCTTGTTTGGCAGACTGCAACAGATTGTTGATATCATCTCCAAGAGAAAAATTTGCAAAGCAGTATAAACAGACCGTCAGTAACAAATATTTATTTCTCACTCTTTCTTCCCTTCTTTTCGGATCATGTTAACCGATTTCTTTCGCTCGTCGAAGTATCGCTCAATCAATCCAAAAAGTCCTGTTACATCATCTACATTTGCGGCCTTAACGCTGAACCCTTCCCCATTGTAGGCAAGTGAATAGTGCAAAAGGATCTCTTGAGCAACATTGCCCATGTTTTCCAGCGCGGCAAAGTTAATGTCTGTGCCATCCCGAAGCTTTTTCCGGTCCAGAAAAAAACCCTCATCGAAGTGTGCGTAATATTTGTCTCTCAGGTGCTTGATAACCTTCATTCCCTCTAAGCTTTTAAGTTTCTCGAGATGAGCTTCTATGTCGTCAGAGGTAACCCCCCATGATTCTTCTTCGCAATAAATAGGTGTCGAGAACAAGGCTTGTCTGTTCTCCTTTAAAAAATCAATAAATTCCCAGAAATCCATCTGCGGCCACTTAGATTTAGCATGGTCTCCAAAAAGCTTTTCTCCCCACAAAACAATCGAGACAAAAACTGACTTCATGCTTACGGCCCAATAACAGGGCGCTGTGTTCACTAACTTGGGGTTCTTAATTTGTTGCTCTCGAAACCGTTTGCTGATGTGCACACAAGCAACAAAATACTGACATTCGTCCAACAGGTTATCTCTGTATTCTTCAAACCTTTTACGAATTTCATCATCCGTCATAACTTGCTCGATATTTTCCGAATCAAATACTCGCGCACGGCGGATTCGTCGTTGGCGATGGTATCGCAGCGGGTTTCGGCGTTCGCGAGTTTGTCGAGCGCCGGATGGTGCGCGGCGGTGCCGATCGCCTGCTGAATGGCGTCCGTAAATTTAGCCGGGTGCGCCGTGGCGAGACAGATGGTCGGAGCTTCCGAACTTTGGAAACGCTCCGCTACAACGACGCCGACGGCGGTGTGCGGATCGAGAATGTAGCTTTCTGTTTCATAACATTTTTTAATCATCGCCAGCGTCTGCGCCGTGTCGGCCTCACCGGCGGCGAAAAGATCATCGGTGCCGTCAACCGTCAGCGATTTATTTTTGGCGAAACTGTCCATCAGTTCGCACAGTTTGGCGGCGTCTTGACCGACGCGGTAATAGAGATAGCGCTCGAAGTTGCTGGCGATCTGAATGTCCATGGAGGGACTGATTGTCGGCACGACTTCGCCCATGCTGTAGACGCCGGTGTTAAAGAAGCGCGAGAGAATATTGTTCTCGTTGGTGGCCAGAATCAGTTTTTTGACCGGCAGACCCATCTGCGCGGCGATGTATCCGGCCATGATGTCGCCGAAGTTGCCGGTCGGCACCGAAAACTGCACCTGCGCCGCATCGGTGTTTTCCTGAACACGGAAGAACGCATAGAAGTAGTAAACGATTTGGGCCAGCACCCGCGCCCAGTTGACGGAGTTGACCGAGCCAAGCGAGTGTTCGGTCTTGAACGCCACGTCGGAGAAAATGGATTTCATCAGGTGCTGGCAGTCGTCGAACGTGCCCTCGACCGCGAGGTTGAAGACGTTGTCGTCGAGCACGCTGGTCATCTGCTTTTCCTGAACAGGGCTGGTGCGCCCTTTCGGGTGCATGATGAAAATGCGGATGTTCTTTTTGCCGTGCACGCCGTAGATGGCGGCCGAGCCGGTGTCGCCGCTGGTTGCGCCGAGAATGTTCAGCTCGCCGCCGCGCTTTTCGAGAACGTATTCAAACAGGTTGCCGAGAAATTGGAGCGCCACATCTTTAAAGGCCAGCGTCGGGCCGTGCCAAAGTTCCAATACATGGAAACCGTTGACCGGAATAACCGGTGTGACATCCGGAGTCCGGAAAGTGGAATAGCTCTTATCAATCAGCGCTTTGAGGTCTTCAGCGGGTATGTCGGAAATAAAAAGGCTCATCACCTCGAACGCCAGCTCCTGATAGGAAAGATCCTTCCACGCCAGCAGTTTACCGGAAACGTCCGGCAGACTTTCGGGCAGAAGCAGTCCGCCGTCGGGCGCCAGCCCGGTCATCACGGCATCAAGAAAGCCCACCGGCTCCATCCGCCCTCTGGTACTGATATATTTCATTCTAAACGTCCTGAAAATTGAGGCGGCGAGCATAAACCAGCCCTCCGCTCAAATACACGAAAAAATTGCCGTAAGGGGAGACTTCCAAATATTGGAAAATCTATTATAGTCGGTGCCTTCTTAAGGAGGTTTATTATGATGAAAGTGTCCCGCCGTGAGTTCGTCAAAATCGGAGCCCTCAGTTCCGCCGCGCTGGCTACCAGCCCGTCCACCCTGCTCGCTCAACAGAGCAAACCGAAAGTCGATGTCTGGGTTTTTAAAGGTCCGGATAATCAGGTGCTGATGAAACAATGCATGGAAACTCTCTTCGCCAACGGCGGATTAGCGGGAAACGTCAAAAAAATAGCTATAAAGCCGAATGCTATGTTTAACCGGACGCCCGAAGAAGCGGCCGCAACCCACCCCGACGTGGTCGAAGGTTTTTTGAAGGCCGCCGCAGATAAAGGCTTCACAGACATTTTACTGCCGGAGCGGTTTGCAAGCTCAGCAGGCAAAAATGAGCTGCCCGAACGTAACGGGATCGGCCCGGTACTCAGCAAATACAAAGTGAAGCTGATTCCCACCAAGTCGGCCGATTCCAACTTCAAAACAATTACGATCGAGGGTGCCAAAAGCCTGAAGACCGTCGACGTCTGCTCCGAACTGCTGGAGGCCGATGCCGTCGTTAACATGCCGGTCGCCAAACACCACAGTGGTGCCAAACTGACTATGGCGATGAAAAACTGGATGGGCGTTGTCAAAGATCCTCGCTGGTGGCACCAAAACGACCTTCCCCAGTGCATTGCCGACTTCTGCCTGTTCCTGAAGCCAACATGGACGATCATAGATGCCACACGCTGCATGACCAGTAAGGGGCCAAACGGCCCGTCGCCGGATATGATTTATCCGCAACAGATCATTCTATCCAAGGATCAGGTCGCCGCCGACGTGGTTGCCGCGCAACTCTTCCACGATGATCCGTTCGCTGTGGTAAAATATCTCGCCATCGCCAAAGACATGAACATCGGTGAAACCGATGTCGCCAACATGAATATTCGCCGGATTGAGTGCTAAGCACCAATCCGGTTCATTTCTACTTATTTGGCTGACTTCGTCTTGGTGGTGGTTTTAGATTTGTTTTGCGAAGAGGACTGCCCTGAGGTGTCGGTCTTCTGATTTGCTCCGGAGCTATCCTGTCCAATCTGCTTCAGAAAATTCTTCTGCTGATCGGGGCTCATCCGTTGCATTATTTCGGAAACGCGGTTCGCCAGAACGTTCACTGGTGGCGGAGCATCGGACGGAAATTGGCCACCTCTCCCCATCGGATTATTCCCGGTAGCGGTTCGTGCGCCGGTTCCCGCCGCCACCTCGCCGCCCTGCGGGATAATGCCCTGCCCATAACCGCGGGAGGCATCATCCTTCACCTTTGCCACCGGCGTATAGTTCACCGCATACGTTTGTTTCTCGCCGGTAATAGAATGCTCGACCGTCACGCCGCTGGAGCTGATTTCCTTAATGCTCCACTCACGCAGAAACGCGACAATCGGCTGGCGTGGATCGCGCGGATTGGTGACCTGCGCCAAAGCGCTGTCCGTCCGACCGGCCCAAACCCGTAGATTCGCCTGCGGTGTGGATTTCAGTGAAAAAACCGCGCTGTTTTCCGTCCCGAGAAAAACCCCCTTCACAATCAGATCGGGAAATGCGTTCTGACCCGTCGCTTTGCGCTGAGCGACAAATAAATGCTTCTCGACAACCTCCGGCATGGTGGGAGGAGCTTCGTTCAGGGCGTTCAGGCCGAGAGCCGGAACCGCGCGTGGACTCTCTTTACGTGTGCCGACGTCTGTCCGGGACAGATGCACGGCCGGAATCAACGCCACTGCGGCAAGGCCGCAGAGAACCACGAGGCCGGGAATAATCAGGCGATGAGTCGAAATTTTCATTTGCCGCCCTCCGCTGCCGTCCGGCAGTTGATGTGAATCTTCATTTGCAGTTTCATCCGGGGCTCTGTCAGTTCGTCCGTGCGCTGCGACTTGGCCTGCGGGGACGGCTTCTTCTTCTGATCGGATGAATTTTTGCTACCTTGATTTGACGGATTTTTACTGCCTTGATCTGATGGGCTTTTGCTGCCCTGCACCGCCACGCTGAATTGATCCACGATCATCAGCGGACGGTGTGTTTCGAGCTGATAAAAAAAGTTCAGAATTTCAGGATAACGCCCCGTTCCGCGAACGGTGAAGTTCAGCTGTCCCGGCACACCACGCAGCGAGGAACGCGCCATGGAAATATCCAGATTAAGATCCGGAGCCATCTGATTGAGCATTTTAGTGATCGAAGCCTCCATCATCACGTCATTGCCGGTCCGATCGAACAGCAGTCCATCCGCCTGACTCAGCACTTTTTTCAGCTCGCTGTTTTCCGACCGGATCTGTTCAGCGGAAAGAATCATCGCCTGATAACTTGCGCGAAGCGACTGGGCGGCATCCAGCTCCTCGAGTTTTTCCTGACGGTATTTTTCGGTCGCCCGGAAAACGGGGTAGAAAATTCCCCCGACGATCAGAACGGCGGCGGCGAGCAGCACATAGAGCCGTTCGCGCCGGGACAGTTTGGTTAAAAAGTTATTCATTGCGCGTACTCCTCAAGGCTGCCGAAAGGTTGAATTTAAAATACTGATCGTCTTTTTTGCCGATATCCGACTCTTCGATGGTTTTGACAAAAGGAATGCTCTGAACCAGTTGGGGAATACGGTCCGGCGTTTTGGAACGTCCCTTGAGCTGAATATTATCCCCGCGCGTATAGGTGATCCCTTGCAAATACGTATCCTCCGGAAGGGTGTCTGATAGAACTTTCAGCATGCTCATGACACTCACACGGGTTTTCCCAAGCTCGTCAAGCTGTTGAATTTCGCTGCGCAGATCGCGGTTCTGGTTTTTCACGGTTTGTATCGGAGCCGCGCTGCGCTTCAAATCCGCCGTTTCGCGTTCAACGGCTTTCAGCGCTATGGCCGGAGAAACCGTTCGGATCAGCCATCCGGCGAGCAGTTCCACTGTCAGTAAAATACACAACCCTGCGATGATCAGCGTCCGCCGGCTGAAAGATACCGTACGGCTGGGCCGCTCAATCAGATTCAGTGTGGGCGGCGGCTCGGCAGCCGCAGCGCACAGCGCTTCGGTCAAAACCGGTCCATCGGAAAACGATAAAGCCGCCGGCCGCAGGGCTTCCGGAATTTCCAATGGATGGATATGCAGA
This sequence comes from Kiritimatiellales bacterium, assembly GCA_037141075.1. Lineage (GTDB taxonomy): Bacteria > Verrucomicrobiota > Kiritimatiellia > Kiritimatiellales > Tichowtungiaceae > Tichowtungia. The sequence goes on along the minus strand of JBAXDG010000001.1, from coordinate 42,989 downwards.
CCGAAGGACGTTTCAAGAGTGTTCCGAAACTCTTCCGGAAGTTCCGCCGCACCGGCGCAGATGATTCGCCCGATTCCTTCCGCGCCGAGCAGCTCGCGGTGCCGGACGGCCATACGCCGAGCCGCGTCCACCAGCATTTCTTTACAGAACCCGGCGGACTGCCGGTCAACCGGCAGACTGTCGTACAAGAGTCCATTGGCAAAAAGAACCAGCTCAACCTGCGTATCATCCGTAAGAACCAGCAAAGTCGGCGCACTGTTCACATCCGGAACCAGCAGCGAACTCAATGAAGCCACCTCGTCCACGGGAATTCCGGCCGCGGTCAACGGCTCCAGAAACGCTGAAATTTCAGTGCCGCGGGCGGCCAGCAGATTCACGCCGATCTGTTTTCCGTCGGGCAGCGGCATAGATGCAAAGGCAACACGCCGGTCCGCTTCCGGCAGCGGCACATGCCGCGACACCTCAAACTGAAGCATCTGGGCGAGGTCGTTCTGAACCGCCGCCGGATAGAAAAGAGTCCGCTGCATCACCATCGCCCGCGGCAGACAGACCAGTACGCGTGCCGGCGTTTTCTCCGCCGCACGAATCTGCTGCGCCAGCAGTTCCGGCATCTGTTCGTCACGCGAAAAGCGTTTCATCAGGCGGATTGCCGGTCCGAGCAGACTCTGCTCCAGCCAGACGACATCCACCGCGGTATCCCGGAAAATCAGAATCAGACTCGATCTTCCGGCCATCCACTTGACTTCCGGCATATTTTTAAAGTTCATTCGTTTCCTCCGGGACTCCATACACCAGCACCTGCTCCAGCAGTTCGCCAGCAGCATTTTCCTGAAAATCATCAATCGTATACCCCGCGTTCTGGGTGCTTTTAGACACAGCCAGTTTTACCAGAATGATATGCCGGGAAGCTGCATCGGCCGGAGCAGATTCTTCCGCTCCTAAAGCAGGAGCTTCTTTATCTCCCGCCGCCGAGGGGACAAAGCCCTCGGCCACGAGATAAAGCACTGACGGCAACTCGGCTACTTTTTGAAACCCGCTAACCACTTCAACATCCTTTTTGCCCTGATCATCCGAAGGGAAAATCCCCCGCAGAATATACTGAACGGAAGCCTGCGCCTCCGGGCAGTTATCTCCAATCAGAAAACGGTAAAGCCCGCCGCCCATCAGTATACCATCCTCGATGTGTGCCGGAAGGCCATATCCGAACAGCATATCCGGCGTAATCCCGTTAACCAGGAACAGTTCTTCAACCGTTTCGAACGGAGCATTGCGGCAATGACGCGGCGGAACAAGCGCCTTGTAAAAATCCTCTTCGGCACCGTAAGCGCGCGCAACATTATCGGAATCCGTCCAGTCAAGAATGGCATCCACCAGCGCCAAGCGTTCGTCACCTTCCTCAAGACCGCAGGCCACTTCAAACAGCCGCCCCAATGCGTCGGCGCTCAGTTCATTAATATCCAATGCATAGGGTTTCATCACAAAGCGGTATGAAAACGATCCGCGCCCCAGCGGCTGACCCAGCCGGTACTGCGCCAGAGCGGCGATCTCGGATTCGGCCGTTTCGTCACTCGTCACAAAATAAACATTCCCGGTCGGGTCGGCGTACATCGAAGCGCCCACCGCCAAAAGCTCAATTTGCGCCGCGGCCAGCGCACTGCGGGCCAATTGATCATTCTGAGCCTCTTCATAAAAACCGCCGGAGGCGCGCAGATCCGCCCGCAGTCCGCGACCGAACTCCGCCACCAGCAGCGAAAGAATCGCCATCACTCCCAATACAATCAGGAGCGCCGATCCGGACTTCGAATCTCTGGAGGTTACTGTGCCCATAACGGCAGCTTCTCCCTCAGGCTGTAATCAAACGTCAGCACTTCCGCCGAGCCCTTCGGCATTTTAATTTCCATCTCAATATAATCGGGAGTATCCAGCGCATAGTCCCCGGCAATAGCATCCGGCTCCATTTCCTCGGGATCGCTGACGCCGTCTTCCGGAAGGGCCCAGAAATGAAAACTCAACGTCGCCGCATCGCGAACCAGGCAAACTTCCTGAACCGGAAGACGCTCGGCCACTTCGCCATCCAGCCCGCCCCAGTCGTCGCCGACCGGATTGTCGACACCGGGAATAAACGAAACATCGCGGAGCCAAAGTGAACGGCGTTCCGTCTTTTCATCCTGCCGGATATCCAGCGAAATCCAGTGCGTATATCCGTCGCGCTCGGCAGACAAAAACGGCCGTTGCAGACAGAACCCGAGCGATTGCTCTTCGCCGTGGAACCGGATCGTCCCGGCCGCCGCATCGAAAGAAACCTGATCGGCCAGCATCTTCTGCTCGGTGTCTGACAACGTCAGTGTGACCGCATCACGCAGAGCGCCGCCCAGAACCAAATCCAGCGAGCGCAAGCGGGTCAGGTGATCCACCGACGCCTGAGCCTGATCCACCGAGTCCGTTGAGTTACGCAAAACTCCGGCCAGCGAAGCGCCGAGAATTCCCAGCAGCGCAAGCGCAACCAGCAGCTCAATGAGCGTGAAAGCGGAAGAGTGGAAGGATGGAAGGATGGAAGGATGGGATGCTGAATATTCAACATCCCTGCTTCGATTCTTCCAATGTTCCACTTTTCTCATCATTCTCCTGCCCTAAAAAACCTCAAAGCCGTCCAGCCGAACCTTTCCCGCCGGCGGCCCGCCCGCACTGTCACTCCACTGAACCGTCACCGAAAGCCGCACGGGCGTTCCCGTCGACGAGGTCAGCCCCGGCCACTCCTCAAGTCCTTCGGTGCTGGCCAAAGACATCCAGGAAAAGCGATCTTCAGAACCTTCCGCTACTTCTTCCAGAGCAGTAGGCATCCGTCGCATTGCATTCATTTCTCGGGAAGCAATCCGCACCGCCCGCGAGTGGTCCTGCAGAAACGACACATTTTTTAAATGATGTCCCAGCGCCACGAGAACCCCGCCGGCGGCAATCGCAAAAATCGCCAGCGCCACCAGAACCTCCAGCAGGGAGAAGCCCGCGCTGCAACGTTCTGGAGTGCGGTGGCAACCGATAGGCGACACCGCTCTTCGCGAATATAAAAGCGGCGTGGCACTTCGTTTCCCGCCGCACTCCAAAATTTTCCGCAAGCGTTTCACTGCGCCGCCTTCCGCTGAACAATTTCCGGCAGTCCGGTAAGCAGATCGCAGGCGATATCAACGCGCAGTCCGTTGCGCACCACGCTGACTCCACCGCCGGAGGCGCCGCCCAGATGTGTAAAACTGAAAACCGCCCGGCTGACTTCGGGGGTTTCGGTTCCAGTCATTGGAACTTCTTTCGGCACCGATTCAAACAGCGGTTCCTCCCCGGTTTTTTCCGGCTCAATATCACTTAGCGCAAAGGCTTCCACGGCGATCTCTTCCGGAAAGGTTGTCACCCGGAAGAACCGGTTTGTTTCCGGCACCAGTTCCTTCAGACTGGTTTCATCCGTAAAGAACTCCGCGTTGTCCGCCAGCAGCTTGCGTGCATACCCGGATTCAACCGCGCAAACCGCACGAACAGACGGCTCGACATAAACATCCACTTTCAGTTTGCGCTCCATCGCGGCCTGCCGCGCCTCTTTAAGCAGTTTGGTTAAGTCGCGGGCTTCGCGGCGCAGCTGCTGCTTCGGCGTACCGGCTCCGGAGAGCGTGGCGACTGCCACGCCGACCATGATCGAGATAATTGCCAGCACCACCAGCAATTCGATCAATGTGAACGCGGCATTGCAACGCTTTGGAGTGCGGTGGCAACCAACGGACGACACCGCTCTTTGCGGATGAAAAAGCGGCGTGGCACTTCGTTTCCCGCCGCACTCCAAACTGGGCTTCCGACCTTCCATTCTTCCAACCTTCCAATTTCCTACTTTTCGTCAAGGTTGGAGAGATCGGCGTTGAATTTTTCGCCGCCTTCCACCTTGTCCGCGCCGTAGGACCTAATTTCAAACGGTTCGTTGTCCGGCCCGGGAATCACATAAACATAATCGTTTTCCCATGCGTCTTTCAGCGACCGGCGCTTCGTCAAATATTTACCGGCCCAGCCTTCGACTCCGTCGGGCGCGTCGTACAGCGCCGCCAAACCTTCTTCCGCCGTCGGATAACGGCCGACATCCAGCTTGAAGCGTTCGAGCGCATTTTCGAGCGACGTAAAGGACGCTTTCGTGGCTTTCACCTTGGCCTTGTCTTCTTCACCGCCGAAGTTCTGCACGGCAATTGTTCCGATCACCATTAGAATCACCAGCACCACCAGCAGTTCAACCAGTGTAAAGCCGGCGTTACGGTTGCAGTTATTACGTTTGTTTCGTTTATTCATGGTTCATTTCCTCTGCTTTTGGGTTGGAAGTTTGGAAGGGAGGAAGGATGGAAGAATCATCCGCCCTCTCCCGTTCTGTGAGATATTGAACATTGCTCTCTTTGATAATAAAACTGTCGTCCCAATCCTTGTCCTGTTGTTTGAGTTGCAGACTTTCGATCAGCTTCTTCAAACCGTTCTCTATCTTGTAGGCGAGTTGATCCATCTCCTCGAACTGTCCGGTCGCAATTTGGCCGGAATGCATATAAGCGTGAAGCCCGGAAACGGATTCTCCTGCAGAAGCCAGCGCATAGTTCAAGAACACCAGATATTCCTTGAGCGACCGGCGGCAAAATCCTTCGGCGATATTCCGATGAATGGAATCGACCGATGCAATATGGTTGGAGGCGATGCGCTTTAATTCGTAAGGAAACTTCATAAATATCCCGCAGGTCAAAGCGTAGTATTCGATGGCATCCTGCCAAACACACAGCTTCCGATATCCCCGGTTAATATTTTTTCTTTGGGTGTATTCCATCACCATTCTTCCAACCTTCCACTCTTCCGTTCCCTTATCCCGCCGACGTACTCATCGCCATAATGCCCTGCATCATGCTGATGACAATGAACCCGACGACGATCCCCATTAAGATAATAAAAACCGGCTCGATCACGCCGACCAGCCGCTCGGTGGTGGCGGCCACTTTTTCTTCGTAGCGATCGGCCACTTTGTTGAGCATCGTCTGCAATTCGCCGGACTCCTCGCCCATGGTGATCATGCGCGAAGCCAGCTCCGGAAATTCCGGACTGGCCTGAAGAAGCGGCCCCATCGGCTGGCCGCCCTGCACACGGGAATAGACTTCTTTCATCAGCTTACGCAGCGCCGCGTTGCCCAGCGTGCCGCCGGTGATCGAGAGAGCGGAAAGAATCGGAACCTGTCCGTCGAGCAGCGAACTCATCATACGGCAGAAGCGGCTGGTCTCCGCCTGCGCGATCAGGTTTCCAAGCAGTGGAATTTTCAAGATGGCGCGCCCGAAAGCGGCCTGCCCTTCTTCGGAGCGGGTCTTCATTTTATAAACGGAAAACAGGCCGGCGCACGCCAGCGGGAAAAGCCACCAGCTGGAACGGGTAAAATTACTCATCGCGATCACCGCCCGCGTGGACGCCGGCAGCAACCGCCCGGAATCCCCGAACAGCGACGTCATTTTCGGAACCACAAAAATCATCATGACACTGATCACCACGACGCCCATGACCACGAGCAGCGACGGATAAATCAACGCGCCAACCACTTTCGTGCGCAGTTTCATGCGGCGTTCCAGTAACTCCGCAATACGCCGCATGATCAGCTCCAGCGAGCCGGATGCCTCGCCGCCTCGCACCATATTGACAAAAAAGCGTTCGAATGTTTTCGGGTGCCGCGCCAGTGCGTCGGCAAAAGAAGCCCCGCCATTCACATCCTGCCAGATTGAGGTGAGCATTTCTTTGAACCGTTTGTGCGTACAGAGGTCGGTCTGTGTTTTGAGCACCTGTTCCAGAGGAACCTTCGCATCAAGCAACGCCGATGTTTCGATGGCAAAGTCCACCAGATGCTGCGCGTTGACGCGGCCGGTCAGCGCGAAGGATGCCGATCCGGAAGAGCCCTGTTCGCCGGCGGCCGACAGGCTGAGAACAATTAATCCGCTTTTCTGAAGCGACAGAGCCGCCTGTGCTTTGCCGGGCGCCTCCAGCGAGCCGTTGTGGGGAGTTCCATCAGCGGTGATTGCTCTGTATGAAAAACGGATCATTTCGCCAACTCCGTTGGCAGAAAGATGAAAGATGAAAGATGAAGGATGAAAATGGATAAATTAACCAAGGTTATAAATACCGATTTCATAGTTCATCTTTCACATTTCATAATTCGGCTCAACCCCACCGGGTTACGCGCCGCACTTCTTCAACCGTGCTGGCGCCAGACATCACCGCGTCCCAGCCGGACTCACGCAGGAGCCGCATGCCTTTGGCGCGGGCCAGCTCGCGAATCGGCCCGGCCTCGGCGGTGCGCTGGATGAGCGAACGCATTTCGTCGTCGGCAATCAGCAATTCATACAGACCCATCCGGCCGTAGAAGCCGGTGCCGTCGCAGTGCTCACAGCCCCGTCCGCGATGAAGGGTGTATTCCGCCGCTGTCGCTTCAGGAAAATCGGCCAGATGCGAACCGGCAACGGTAAAGGCTTCCGAACAGTGCGGACAGATCCGGCGGCAAAGCCGTTGCGCCAGCACACCGCTCAGCGCCGAGGCGATGAGGTAGCTCTTCACGCCCATTTCGGCCAGCCGCGCGACACTGCCGGCGGCATCGTTGGTATGCAGCGTGCTTAAAACCATGTGACCCGTCAGCGAAGCCTGAATCGCCACATCAGCCGTTTCGCTGTCGCGGATTTCACCGACCATGATGATGTCGGGGTCCTGACGAACGATCGACCGCAAGCCGTTGGCAAAGGTCATTCCGATCTTCGGATTCATCTGAATCTGATTGATGGACGGCAGACGGATTTCCACCGGGTCTTCAATGGTGATGATTTTGACTTTTTCGCTGTTCAGGTGAGTCAAGGCGGTGTGCAACGTTGTGGTTTTCCCGCTACCGGTCGGGCCGGTCACCAGAATAAAGCCCTGCGGATCTTCGATCATCTTCTTGAAACCCTGCTGCTCGCGCAGCGGCATACCCAGACTGCCGAAGGAAAGTTCGACCTGCTGCTGATTCAGCAGGCGAATCACGACGCACTCACCGTAAATTGTCGGAGTGGTCGCCACGCGCATATCGAGGTCGTGACCCTGAATCATCATTTTAATGCGTCCGTCCTGCGGAACGCGATGCTCCGCGATATCCAGACGGGCCAGCAGCTTCAATCGAGAAACCACGGCGGCATGGTGCTTTTTATCAATCTGCTCCGCTTCGTATAAAACGCCATCCACGCGGTAACGGATACGCAGACGGTGCTCGCCGATTTCGACATGAATGTCGGAGGCTCGCCGATCCACCGCTTGAGTGATGATCAGGTTCACCATGCGGACAATCGGGACTTCCAGCGCGAGGTCTCGCAAATGCTCTTCCTCGTCGCTCCAGTCACCCTTCTCAACAACCTCCGCATCTTTCATCAAGGTGTTGAGATTGTTGTCGGTGAAGCCGCGAATTCTATCCAGCGCCTCACCCATCTGTTCAGCCGAAACCACCTGCAACGGCAAATCTTTTCCGAACTGCAACTGGATGGCTTCGAACGCAGACCAGTCGGACGGATCGTCGGTAATTACCGAACAGGCCTGACCGTTCTCGCCAGCCAGAAGCAGAATGCGGTGTTCGATCAGAAAGGCGAATGGCAGACCTTCGTCGATCAGCAGATGCTCCGCCGGTTTTTCGCAGGTGCAAAGCGGCAGGTCGAACTGCGCCGCCAGCGCCGCCGCCAGATTCGCCGGAGTAATCTTCCCGGCTTCGATCAGCAGTTCCCCGAGGCGGGTTTTGCCGCCATCCGCATGCTGAGTGCGCAACGCCGCCTGAATATCGTCGCGTCCGACGGCTCCCTGCGCCACCAGAATATCGCCCAGCTGACGGTACGCCATATTAGTCTTCCTTTTTCACTTCGGCAGAAGCTGTATCCACCAGTGCGTTCGTCGAGACTTTCGGTTCTTCCAGATTATAAAGCTTGCGGGTGTCTTTCGCCGACATCGACATCGCCCCCATAATCTTCGTGCGAAACTCTTTGGTCAACAGATCGGTTTCATCCCGGGTGTCCACAACGTGCGGCGTGAGAATCATCAGAATTTCAGTGCCGACTTTGATCGTCTTGTTTCGTCCGAAAATCCATCCGATATATGGAATACGGCAGAGCAGCGGAATGCCGGTTTTGATGACCTGATCGTTACGTGCGATCAACCCGCCGAGAATCAGGGTCTGTCCGCTCGCCACCTGCAGGCTGGAGCTGATTTCGCGCGTCGTGAAAGTTGGCGCGCTACTGGTTACCCCTGGCGGCTTTGTCGTATCCGTATTCACCTGCCGCTGAACCTGCGAGAGAGCCAGCGTGACGTTTTTATTGTCGTCAATCGTCGGCGTAACCGTGAGGATCATTTTCGCATCATGGTAGTCATAGGAAAAATTCGACTTCCCTGCGTCCGTCTGACTCTGCGCCTGAACCGGCACTTCATTCCCGAAGGAAACGGTCGCGGCCATTCCATCGCGGGTCAGCACGGTTGGCGAGGCCAGCACCTGCAAACGGTTATCGTTCTCAGCAGCCTGGATGAACGCCCATTTTTCGGCGCTGGTTTTGAGCAGATAGGACAGGCCGTTATTGACCGGAGTACTGTCTATCAAGGGGTTAAAAGTACTAAACAAGGGGTTTGCAGGGGTCAAGGGGGTTAAGGGGTTTATACTGCTCAAGGGGGTTATACTGCTATTAAGCCCGGACTGAAGTCCGGCAGAAGAAATGCCTTTAGCCGCCGCCCATTCCACACCTAAATCCATACCCTCACTCAGCGTCATTTCGACCAGAACGGTTTCAATCAGCACCTGACGGCGCGGCTTATCCAGCTCTTTGATGGTCCGCTCAATGTCACGGTGCTGATCCGGCGTTGCATTGACAATCAACGTGTTGGTGTCTTTATCCGTCAGAATCACCGCTTCCTCCTCCATACTGGGTGAGGATTGCGACGAGGCGTCCGCCGACTTGGCCGCCGGAGCATCCGCTTTCGAGGCATTCGCTTTCGGAGCGGCCTCGGAACCGCCCGCCTTTGCCGGAGCTGAGTCGCTGCTCTTCTTCGCGTTCGCGCCGCTCTTGGAGGCCGCCGCCGCCATCTTTGCCGCCGCCGCTTTGTCGGACTGCGTCTGCTTGTAAAGGGTCGAGTAAAGTGAGGCCAGCGTTTTGCCAATCGTTTCCGCGTCAATAACCTGTAACCGGTAAACGCGGGTGGCGCGTTCATTGGCAACATCGGAACGGTCCAGCAGTTTGATCCACTTGGTTACTTCATCGGTCATTCCCTCGGAAACATTGAGCGCAACCACTACATTCAATCGCGCCACGGATGTAAAGCGGATCGACTCCCCGTCTCCGCCGGTCCGTCCGTTAAAAATGGCCGTCAGCTCTTTGACCATGTCGTCGGAAGAGGCGTTTTCGAGCGCGTAAGGACTCAAAACGCCCGGCGGAAAATCGATCAGTTTAACGAGTTCTTCCATCTGCGTCAGGAACTGCTGAGTGCCAAGCACCAGCACCATACGGGAGCCTTTCATGGCGAAAACGCGCTGCGGCTTGCCGCCGACCGTATTCAAAAACGGCTCGGCCTGCGATGCGTCAATACTCTTCAGTTTGATCATGCCGATCACCGGCTTACCGTCGCCGTATTTACTGTCTTTGAAGGCCTCAACCACCGGACGAATGTCGGAGGGCGAAAAAACCCAGACCCGGCCGCGCTGAACTTTCTGCACACCGGCGGTTTCAAGAATCGCGTCAAAAAGCTCCTGCTTGTCCTGCGTCGTCCAGCGGGTTACATCGCCAGCCCGTACGCTCACTTCTTGCGAGACATTCACCGAAGGGGAAATGATAAATTCCATCCCGAGGTCGCGGCAGAGGACTTCGATACTGTCCTTCAGCGTGATGTTCTCCCAGTTTACCGTCACTTCGGAGCCTGTCGCGGTCGCCTGACGGGTGGTTTCAAGCTGCCCGCCTTCAGCTGGGCGCTGAGTGGTCACCGCCTGATCGCGTACCGCGGCACTGGTGGGACCGCTTGCGCCGCCTGCTCCGCCCTCCTGCAGCAACCTTTGAGCAAACTGCGCCCGCCGCGCTGCACGTTCTTCATCGCTCAACGCCGGATGTCCAGACCCGTCCTGGGCAAATGAATGGGAAAAAGAACAAACCAACAACAGAACCACGATTCGGCTTCGATACATAATTCACCCCGCCTCTTTTAAGTGACCTGGCAACAAACTGGTAAATAACGGGGAAGCCTACCCGTTTATTTTAGAAAAAGAAAAATTATTTCCTGTTCAGCCCTCGGAAAAACTCCGATACACTGCGCGCCAAACTCATGACAAAAGGATTTCCCATGAAAACCGTCCGCTGGATTATCCGCCTGCTCCTGCTGGCGGCCGCTTTGTTTTTCGCCATCGGCGGGCCGCTTCCGGTCTGGATGGATCGGATTGTTCCGGCGCTGAGTCCGTTGGCCTTGCTGGCCGAGTCTGTTGCACAGCGCTCATGGTATGCTGGGCTTTTCTGGGCGATTCCTCCGCTGGCGGTGCTGTCGCTGGCGGTCTGGAAAGGCCGCTTTTTCTGCCAGTGGCTCTGTCCTCTCGGCACAATCTACGCCCTGCCGCAGAAACTCAGCCTCAAAAAGAAAATTCTGCCGATCCGCCTGAACGCGCTGATTTTCTGGATCGTCATTTCGGCCTCCGCGCTCGGCCTGCCCGCTCTGCTCTTTCTTGATCCTCTTTCCACCTTCAGCCGGATTGGTGCGTGGTCCGCGTGGATTCCCGGATTGCTGGTTCCGATCTTTCTGCTGCTCAGCTTTTTTCAGCCGCAGGTATGGTGTACACACCTCTGCCCGCTCGGTTACTGTTTTGACCTCGTGAATGTCAAAAACACCAAACGGGTTTTTAACCGCGACCGCCGGCAGTTTATCGCCGGACTCGGCATCGGCATTCCGGCCGCGCTAATCCTTCCGAAGCTCGGAAAAAGTTCCGCCAAACCGTCGATCCTGCCGCCTGGGGCAACAGAACAGTTCGCGGAAACCTGCACGCGCTGTTACGCCTGCGTCAGCGTCTGCCCCGCAAAAATCATCCGCGTCAAAGCAGGCGGAGGCCTGAACGAACTCTTCATGCCCGAACTTTTCTTCGACAAAGGCGTTTGCAACGAGTTCTGCACCCGGTGCACGGAAGTTTGCCCGACCGGTGCCATCCGAAAACTGACTGAAAAGACTAAACGGCAGGTCAAGATCGGAACGGCCAAAATCGAAAAGGATAAATGTCTGGCATGGGCCGACAATGAATACTGCATGGTCTGCGATGAGTTCTGCCCTTATCAGGCATTTGAAACGCAGATGAATGGTGATATTGCCTGCCCGATCGTAATCGAGGAAGCGTGCCGCGGCTGCGGCGGGTGCGAGCAGAACTGTCCCGCCGTCCGCAACGGGAAAGCCATCTTTGTTCACCCGATACATCCGCAACAGATCATCAAAGGATAATCATGATTGTAGATTCCATAAAAAACCATTCGCTCTATCCCCTCGGCCCGGCATGGAAAGCCGCATTTGATTTTTTAGAAACGCTCACACCGGAAACAGAAACAGGAAAACGGCTGATTCAGGGCGACCATCTGTTCGCCGGCGTGGACTGTTACGAAACAAAATCCCGCGCCGCCGCCAAACTGGAAACGCACCGCAAATACGTGGATATTCAAGTGCTTCTGAGCGGCGAGGAGGTCATCGAAGTTTTCCAGCTGCAGGATCTGACGGTCAGTACGCCCTACAATCCGGAAAAGGATGCTGAGTTCTATCAGGTTCCGCCGGAAACCCGTGCAAAGGTCACGTTGAGCCCCGGCCAGTTCGTTGTCTTTCTCCCGGAAGACGCCCACATGCCCTGCCTCATGGCCGGAGACTCTCCACAGCCCGTCAAAAAGGTCGTCATCAAGGTCGCCGTCGAGCTGTTGCCGTAACGGCGGCCTTCTGATGCGGTCTTAGTTCCAACCTCCGGAAGCGTCCTGAACTTTTTCGCCGGGCTCCGCCTTATCACGCTGAACTCGCGCAAAGACCGCCTCAACCGTCGCCAGCGCTCCTGAACCGAGCTTGTTCTGCTCAACAATCGCTTCGTACACCTGCTTGCGGTCTTTGTTCTCGGCGGCAACCAGTGCCTTCGCCGATTTATCGCCGACCAGCGCCTGGACGTAGCCGCGATTGTTCTCGCCAACAACGCCCTGCGTTTTCAACGTCTTCAGTTCGGCGAAACGCGCCTTGCGGCCGTCGAGAGCCGACTTCACCGCCGGGGTCATTTCCTTAATGTCATACGTCGCCTGCGCCGGAGCCGTGGCCGCCGCCGCGCAAATCAATACACAAACCATAAACAGCTTTTTCATGAGGTTGCTCCTTTATTTTCCACTGCTGACATAATCTTCAATGCCGGAAGCCGTCTTCTCCAGCCCTTTAATATCAATGGTCACGTGCGCATTAATCGTAATCGGACGGTTGGGATCGCCCACCGCCTTTACCGTGCATCCGGCGCAGCACATCAGCACAGCCGCCAACAAAAGATATTTCATTCGATCTCCTCCTTCACTTAAACACCGCCTGCCAGGCCTGCAACAGCGAATCGATCCGCGCATCCACCCGTATCTCATGCGTCACATTCAGTTCCAGATTCGCCTCGCGGCTCTTAATGCCGATCTCCCCGCTCAACTGCTCCGGCGAATCGTTCTTCAGTGTAAACAAAAAAGATTCTACCGCAAGCTTTCCGCCGGAACGGATCAAAAAGTCGATCCGCTTCTTTTGAACCGAATCGGGAATGTAGCGCGTGATGGACGACAAAAGATCCGCACTGACCGCCCCGCCCGACGGCATGTTCCATGAAGTGTCGAACAGGTCTATGCGCTGGCCGGATCCAGCCACATGCAACTGTCCGGACAATTTACCACCCAGTTCGCGAAAAACCCCGCCCATGGCGCGTTCCAGCTCGCCGGAATCGACTTCTTGCAGAGCCAGATCGACATCATAACTCTCCGGGATCGTGAAAACCGCCGTGCCGGACAGCCGCCCGCCGTAAACCGCCGCCGACAAATTACTCAGCACCACCGACTGCTCGTTGCCGACGAAATCCGTTTTTAAATCCGATATACTGAACGGCTCCTGCAAAACGTCCGCCAGCAGAATATTCCCGCGATAGAAAATTCCGTTCGTCACCCTGCTCAAATCCACAGCGCACGAAGCACCGCGCACCTTGAGCTGGTCATAAGACGCTTCAGCACCGGAAACATTCACCTGAGCGTGTTTTCCATCCGTCAGCAGATGAAACACATCCTTCAGCTCAACCTGACCGGCATAAATCAGCGCCGGCTTACCCTTTGACAGCACCGTGGCGCGCACATCGCCGAGCGTCCAGCTCGACGGAAACGAATAGACCAGCGAACCGAGACTGAAGGCCTGCACCTCTTTGGCGGTGCGCTGTAAAACCTGACGGACAACAAACTCCATCGCGCGGACATTCGTCGTCACCACCGCAACCGCAACGAAAACAGTCAGGGCAAATAACATCAGACCGATAGCAATGTTTCGCAGAGCTTTCATATCAGGCCGTCATCCTAACGGCTTTCCAGTCATTGGAAAATCTCTTTATTGCCCGGCGACTGCCGACGTGTTAAGAACGGGCCGTTCTGCCAACTATTCAAGGAGACATCATGAGCCTTGCCGACGAGATTCAGAAATTAAACGACCTCAAACAGTCCGGCGCCATCTCCGAACAGGAATATCAGGATGCCAAAGAATCCCTGCTGGCAAAACCCGCACCAACTGAACCGCGTCCCGCGCTGGACGTAAACACCTGGGGGCTGTTCCTCCATCTCTCCCAATTCATGGCCTACGTTCTTCCGCTGGCCGGACTGATCGTTCCTCTCGTCCTCTGGCAGGTCAAAAAAGATGAATCCGCTGTCATCGACCGGCACGGCCGAATTGTCATGAACTGGATTTTCACCGAATTCATCCTGCTGCTCATTATCATCCCGCTCTGTTTTATCCTGATCGGCTTTCCCCTGCTGTTTATACTCGGCGTACTCGGAATCGTCTTCCCGATCATCGGCGCCATCAAAGCCGGCAACGGTGAAGTCTGGCCATATCCCTGCTCCATCCGGTTTTTTAAATAGGTGTGCGCCGGGACGGCAAGTTTGCGTTTCAAACTCTCTACTCAACGAGTTTGCGGGACGGGCGGGCGGACATCCAGGCTTTCATTTCGGCGTCGAGTTTTTTGCATGCGGCTTTGTCGTCGCGCAGTTTGACGAAGGTGCAATAAAGGCCGAGGAAAGCCTGCCGGAATGTTTCAATCATTTCCATCCGTTCCTGAAAGCGGCCTTCGGCATCGATGGCTTCGGTCGGCGGAAGTTTGATGCCGCGGAAGACGAATGAGTCGGCGTCGAGCGTGACGGTCCAGCACTCTTCGCCGCGCGCCAGCGTGAGCTTTGCGCGGCGCAGCTTTTTACCGCTAAGCAGCGCGGCGCGTGTTTCGGCGCTGAGCATCGGCTCGCCTTTGCGGATGGCAGTCTCGCCCTGTTCTTCCTGATCGAACAGCAGCGGACCTTCGACCAGCACAGCAAAGGTTCCGCCTTCAGGCAGCTCCACTTCGCCACCTTTGGCTTCGGACATAAACCAGAGCCACATCAAAAATTCGCGGCCAGGAGCGCAGTCGGCCCACTGTTCAGCGGCGAAGCTCCACGGCGACCACTGGTCGGCGCGGCAGCGCGCCTCGCTCCATGCGGCGGAAACCGGTTCGACCGGAATCAGTTTGATGCCGGTGGTTTTGCCAAAGTTGATCAGGAAAGCGTCGAGCTGTGTTTCGGAAAGCGCGGAGGCGTAGAGAATTTTTTCTTTAGGATCGCAGCAAAAGTCGATCCCTTTGAGCTGCGGCGGCATGGTTGGCAGCAGTCGCTCTGTTACCTGTTTTTTAATTTCGCTGCGGGTGGCGCGGTTGACGTAGTCGCGATGCTCGGCCTGCATACGGGCCAGTTCTTCCATGCGGCACTCGGCGCGCAGGAGCGAGGCGGGAATTTTGCGCTGGGCCTGCGTCAGCGTCAGGCGCAGGAACCCGGACGGCCACGCCGAGCCTTCGTTGATGTCGCGGTCGAGCAGATGGCGCGGGCCGACCCAGCCGTGAAGCTCTTCGTCGAGCAGGTAGTCCACCGAGCCAAGCACGTCGGCGGCAAACTTTTCGTGGATATCCGGCGGCACTTTGCCGGGCACATAAAACATTCGGAAACTGATGGAACCGCTTTCAAAAGACATAAGGAGCACCTGTTATTCGTTATTGGATATGGGTCAAATTCGGGCGCACATCTTTCCGGTTCCGCGCCCTGACCGCCAGCCTTTTTGGAAAACAACTTTCATTCCTTCGTTTCCTTCTGTAAAAACTGCCAACGGAGAAACACTATGAGCATCAAAGTTGTTATTCAGGGCGCGGCAGGCCGCATGGGCAAAACGCTGATCCGCTGCATTCAGGAACAGAAAGTCGCCGGACTTGAACTGGCGGGGGCGATTGACCTTTGGGACGTTCCAGACATTGGAAAAGACGCCGGACTGGCTGCCGGAACTAAAGAAGCGGGCGTCAAACTAACGACCGACCTCGCCGCCGTTGCGCCGGGCGCGGACGTTATCATCGATTTCACCTCGCACTTCGGAACCTCGGGAAACGCCGAACGTATTGCCGGATGGAAAACCGCCTGGGTGATCGGCACGACCGGTCTCTCCGACGGCGAGCTGACGGAAGTGAATAAAGCCGCGAAAAAAGTTCCGGTGGTGATGGCCGGCAATATGAGCCTCGGCATCAACCTGCTCTGCAACCTCGTCAAAGAAGCGGCGAAGGCGCTGCACGCCAAAGGCTATGATATTGAAGTGATCGAACGTCACCATAACCAGAAAAAAGACGCTCCGAGCGGTACGGCGCTGATGCTTGGCAAGGCCGCCGCCGACGGCGCGGGTCTCGATCTGAAAAAGTCACAGGTGGACGGACGCACCGGTATGTCCGGCGCGCGGACTAAAGAGGAAATCGGATTTCATGCGGTGCGCGGCGGCGACATTGTCGGCGACCACACGGTACTGATGGCCGGAACCGGCGAGATGATCGAACTTTCGCACCGGGCGACCAGCCGCGAAACCTTCGCCGTCGGCGCGCTTAACGCCGCCGCATGGGTGGTTCAGCAGAAGCCCGGCCTTTATAACATGCAGAATGTGCTGGGGCTTTAAAGGTAGGGCGTTTTCGCCGAAAGCGGCGCGGCGAGCCGTCCCTACCCGACTTTACTCTTTTTCTTCGAGCTCTTCGTCAACGGCCATGCGGTAGATGGACGAGAGCTCGTCCGCCTTGCGGACGCAGACGTGCAGGTCGCGCAGCAGTCCGTTCTGGAGTCCGTAAACCCAGCCATGCACCGCCAGTTCCTGCCCGCGCTTCCAGGCCTCCTGAACAATGGTGGTATGGCAGACGTTGGAAACCTGCTCGATGACGTTCAGTTCGCAAAGTTTATCACTGCGGCGTTTCAAGTCGGCGATGCGGTCGAGC
Source organism: Kiritimatiellales bacterium (assembly GCA_037141075.1). Classification (GTDB taxonomy): domain Bacteria; phylum Verrucomicrobiota; class Kiritimatiellia; order Kiritimatiellales; family Tichowtungiaceae; genus Tichowtungia. The sequence goes on along the minus strand of JBAXDG010000001.1, from coordinate 26,434 downwards.
ACCAGTTCATGTTTCTGGTAGATGTCGCGGATGTGCCGTAGCCAGTTATCCACCAGCCCTTGCGGACGGTTATCCATCGCGCCCTCCACGCCTCCGCAGCCGTAGTGTCCGCAAACGATGATGTGTTTCACCTTCAGGAAATCGACGGCGTACTGAATCACCGACAAACAGTTCATGTCGGTATGAACCACCATGTTGGCGATGTTGCGATGGACAAATACTTCGCCCGGTTGCAGGCCAATAATTTCGTTGGCAGGCACGCGGCTGTCCGAGCAGCCGATCCAAAGATATTGCGGAGACTGCTGGTTCAAGAGCTTTTTAAAAAACTCCGGATCCTTTTCAACAATGCTCCGCGCCCAGTTCCGGTTGTTTTCAAACAGTTGATTTAATATCCGCATTTTTCGACAAAGCTCCTTATGACTGACCGCATGCGCGGCATGGCTTCTTTTGCTGTACATAAAACATCTTCGGCTGACAGTTTGTCATCTCCAAGTCCAGCCGCCCAGTTGCAGATGCAGGAAAGCCCGGCAACCCGCAGCCCAAGTGCGTTGGCAAAAATCGCTTCCGGCACAGTGGACATACCAACCGCATCGACGCCGAGCGCGCGGAAGGCGCGAATCTCGGCCGGCGTTTCAAAAGTCGGCCCGTCGGTCGCGAGATAAACGCCGGAAGCATCCGCGCCCGCCGCCATCAGCGCCTGACGCAGGTCGTGATCATAAACCGCGGTCTGATCGGGAAAGCGGTCGCCGAACGCTGGATTGTGCGAACCGGCGAGCGGATTGCCACCGAGCATATTGATGTGGTCTTCAATCGCCATCAGCGTGCCGGGGCGCAGATCGTCGCGGATGCCGCCGGAGGCATTGGTGAGCAGCACGGCCTGCGCGCCAAACTGTTTCAACAGCCAGACCGGCAGAACGACCGGCGCCCAGCCCTCGCCCTCATAGACGTGACGCCGACCCTGGAAAATAAAAAGTTCCGTTCCGCCAAGTTCAGCATGAAGCAACGTTCCGGCATGGCCCGGCGCACCGGTTCTTCCAAGGTTTGGAACTTTGTCGTAAGGGAGAGCCGCCTTAACGGTGAAATCTGCGACCGCCCCGCCCCAGCCGGAACCGAGAATAATGCCGAGCCGCGGTTTCGCCTGCGGCCAGGCTTTTTTCACCGCCAAAACCGCCTCATCAAGAAGTGCCTGACTGATCGCTTGCATGGGCTTGATAGTAAAGAGATCGGGGCACAGCATCAAGCCCGCGAACGCGGCATTTGTGCGGCAAAGCGACCGCCCTTATTCATCTTCAGTCCAAGGGGCGAAAGTAGTTGCGAACCGGGATCACGAATAAGAGGACCATCAACAGTCCATTTAAGACAGTAGTTGCCACAGCGGAACCAACCATAATCCAGAGACTGTCGGTTTTCAGAGAAAACACCGCGCTGATGGCGGCGAAAAGCAGAGAAAAATCAAACAAAGCGGTCAGCATGATCTGAGCGACCAGCCAGGCCAGCCGAGAGCGTTCGATGAAGCCGCGCAACAAGGCCGCTGCCAGCAGCAGATAGCAAAAAATCTGCAAGGCCAGAAAAACCCCGCCAACCGGACGAACCAGACCCGTCATCAGTACATACTGCACAATCACCACCAGCAACAGGGCGACCACCAGACCTCTGAAATATTTCGGCATCTCTTTCCAGCTTCTTATCATAAGATACTGCTCCGATTATTTCCTGTCCCGAGTCAGCTTAGCCGATTGCCTTGCGCCGCCAAGCTTATTTCCCAATGAGCTTGTCGCGCAGGATTGCCCGCAGGGTGCGCTCGACGGCTTCGAGCGCGGCGAACTGTTCGCGCGGCGCGGTCAGGCGGATTTCGACTTTTCCAAGCCCTGGATAAAACCCGATCGAAGTTTCCAAGGGTTGGAACCCCGCCTCTTCAAGTCGAGTGACGATATCGGATTCGCCGATGCCCTGCGTGGTAAGTACGCGCAGTTCGAGCGGGACAACATCAGGAAACTGTTTGATGAGCCACGGAACAATGTGGTCGTTGAGCACGGCGGCAAATTCATTCGGCGGGCCGGGCAGAATAAAAAGGGTTTTGTTCCCCGGAAAGCCTAACCGTTCGCCGGGAGCGGCCCCGGCAGAGTTGATGAGTGTTTCCGCTCCGTCGAGAATAAGAGCCTGACGTTCGGCGGCGGGATTGATGATGCGTCCGCGCTCGTTGAACCGTTTATGCAGAGCGGCGAGCGCGGCGGACGATATGACGATTTTTCGCCCAAAGAGTCCGGCGAGCGCATCGCGCGTGATGTCGTCGGAGGTCGGGCCGAGACCGCCACTAACGACGACGATGTCGGTGCGCTCGAACGCTTCGCGAACAGCGAATTGAATGGTTTCGATTTCGTCGGGAATCGTCGTGTCGCGCGAAAGGCGAAGACCGATGGCGGTGAGCGCCGCGCCCAGCGTCTGCGCATGGCTGTTGAGCGTACGTCCGCTCAATAGCTCACTGCCGATCGAAATCAGTTCGATATCAGTCTTCATATCCGTCCGGATGGGCTTTGTGCCAAGCCCATGCGCTTTGGACGATGGAGCGCAGGTCGGCGTATTCCGGTTTCCAGCCAAGAACCGTTTTGGCTTTGGCGGAGTTGGAAATCAGGCGGGTGCAGTCGCCGGCGCGGCGCGGCTGGAGTTCCGCTGGAATCGGGTGGCCGGTGACTTCGCGGGCGACATCAATGACTTCCTTGACGGAATAGCCGTCGCCGTTGCCAAGGTTAAACGCGCCGGTGATGCCGGGTTTGAGTGCGAGAATGTGGGCCTGGGCCAGGTCGCGGATGTGAATGTAGTCGCGGATACAGGTTCCGTCGGGCGTGTCGTAGTCGTCGCCAAAGATATAGATTTTCTGCCGCTTGCCGAGCGGCACCTGCAGGACAAGCGGGATGAGGTGTGATTCAGGCGCATGGTCTTCGCCGTATTTGGCGGTGGCGCCGCAGGCGTTGAAGTAGCGCAGAAAGACGCACTCGACACCGTGAATCTGCTGGGCCCATGAGAAGATTTTTTCGCAAAGCAGCTTGGATTCTCCATAAACGCTTTCGGGTTTCTGCGGCAGAGATTCGTCCATCGGCACCCGCTCGGGCGTGCCATAGGTGGCGCAGGTGGATGAGAAAATCAGCTTTTTGCAATCCGCCGCAACCATCGCCTTCATCAGGTTGAGTGAGCCGCCGACGTTGTTTTCGAAGAACGGAAGCGGATTGACCATCGATTCGCCGACTTCGATGTAGGCGGCGAAGTGGATGACGGCTTCGGGCTTTGTCTGCTTGAGCGCGGCTTCAATGGCTTCCGGCTTGCGCAGGTCGCCCTGAATGAATTTGGCGCGCGGATCGACCGCAGCGCGGTGCCCGCGTTCCAGGTTGTCAAACACGGTCACGTCGTGCCCCGCGTCGCAAAGCATCTCGGTTGTGACACTGCCGATGTATCCGGCGCCCCCGGCCACTAAAACTTTCATTACAGCTCCCCTGATTTGACGGAATGTGGAAATAAAGATAGCGTGCAAAGGCTCACTTCGCCAAGCCTTTCCCCTGACGAAGCGTGCTAAGGAGCGCATGATCTGAGAAGAAGTGTTCTTGATTATCATCCGGCAAGTTAGATACCGTCACGGGCGACCGGAGAGGAGCGCAATGAGCCTAGGTGAAAAATCCATTCCGAAGCATTTCCCTCGACTTCTGAAAATGCCGTTTGTGTCCGGCATCACATTGCTCTATCTGCTGATTGGAGAATGCTGGATTTACTTTTCAGACCTGCTGATCAAGCTGCTGGGGAAAACGACCGGGGAGCACTGGTGCATTCTCTCGACATCCAGAGGTCTGCTTTTTATCTTTTCCACCGGGGCGCTGCTTTTCCTCGCCCTGAACTATTTCATCTCCAGAATCCGGCTGACCCATCGGCATGTGCTCGAAAACGAAGAGCGTTATGAGATTGCCACCTCGGCCGCCAACATCGGCGTCTGGGATCGCGATATCGTCAATAACCAGCTGTTTTGGGATAAACAAATGGCCCGGATTTACGGCATTCCGCATGAGGAATTCGACGGTACGCATGAAGCCTGGAAAGAACTCATCCACCCTGAAGACCGGGAACACGCGACACACGCCGTTAAACTGGCGGAACGCGGCGAAAAAGATTTTGATATCGAATTTCGCATCGTGCGGCCTGACGGTGAAGTGCGGCACATCAAAGCCTTCGGTAAAGCCTTCCACGATAAAAACGGCAGGCCCGTGCGGATGACCGGCATCAATTATGATATAACCCAAAGCCGGCAGGCCGAAGAAACCCTGCGCAGCCACAACGAAGAACTGGGACGGTTTAACCGCGCGGCAACCGGGCGCGAACTGCGAATGGTGGAACTTAAAAAAGAAATCAACCAGCTGTGCCGGCAACTGGGACAGGCCGCTCCGTACGTTGTTACCGATGCAGAGCATCAAGGCTCTACCCTTCCCCGCTCCGGCTCAAAACCGCTTCTGAAAAAACTGTTCGGAAAAAACAAACCCTATGTTGAGGAAAAATAAACGGCTTTTGGCTGCTGGATCGCTTCTTTGTGTCCTGCTGACGCAAGGCTTTGCCGACCCCGTCCGTTCCGCCGCGGAACCGGATTATCCACCGCTTTCGGTTGTCAATTCCGACGGAAAAGCGGACGGGTTTTCGGTGGAGCTCCTGCGGGCGGCTGTGGCCGAAATCGGCATGGAAGTCTCATTTCAAAACGGAGCCTGGTCAGAAATTAAAACCGATCTGGCCGAAGGCCGGCTGGATGTGCTGCCGCTGGTTGGACGCACACCGGAACGGAGGGCGCAGTTCGATTTCACCATCCCCTACCTGACGGTACCCGGAGCGCTTTTTGTACGGGACGATAACACGGAAATCAGGAGTCTAGTGGACTTACAGGGGCGGCGGATTGCCGTCATGCAGAGCGACAATGCGGAAGAATATGTGCGGCGCGCCCGGCTGTCTGAAAACATCATGGTCACCACGAACTTTGACGAGGCCTTTCGCATGCTCTCGGATGGCCGCGCCGATGCGGTGATCGCCCAGAAACTGATGGGCGTCTCCCTGCTCAAACAAATGGGTCTTGCCAACATCCGGGAAACAGGCAAACCCATCGAAGGGTTTCAACAGGAGTTTTGCTTTGCGGTAAAAAAGGGCAACGGAAAACTGCTGTCTGCGCTGAACAAAGGTTTGTCCGCCATCATGATCAAAGGGACCTACCGCCAGCTTGAACGCAAATGGCTCTACTCAAACGAAGCCGACTCCGTCCATAAGCGGATGCTTGTTTACAGCGACAACTTTGCATCTCCCCCTCATTCGTTTCTCGATGAAGCGGGTCAGCCGACCGGTTTTAATGTTGAGCTGCTCCGTGCCGTTGCCCGGAAAACCGGGCTGAACATCTCCTTCCAACTCGCTCAGTGGGAGACCGTCTGGGATCAAGTGCAGAAAGGCGCAATTGACATCACCAGCATGCAATACCCGAACCCAGCGAAAGAAGCCTGGGTTGATTTTTCGATTCCGCACTCGACTGTGTACCGGGCGGTCTTCGCCCGGCGCGATTCGCCGCCTTACAAAACCCCTGAAGATCTGAAAGGCCGCCGAATCTCCTTCCCGAAACTGAGTGCTGTGTTGAATACGTATGCGCTGCAGCAGGGGCTGGAACCGCTGACGACTACCGAATCATTTGAAGCCGCGATGGAGCTGCTGGACAAGGGACAGGTTGATTTCGCACTGGGCAGTCTCTCGACAGGGCTTTACTGGATTCGCCAGAACGAACGCAAGAATCTGTACGCCGTCGACCCCCGCTTGCAGAAAAGTGAATTCTGCTATGCGGTCCGGAAGGGCGACGCGGCGCTGCTTGATCTGCTCAATGACGGTCTGACACAACTCAAACAGAGCGGCGAATACCAGCAGATTTACAACCAATGGCTGGGCGTGCTGGATCGGGAACCCTACTGGCCGCAGGTCAAAAAGATTCTCCTGATCGTGGGCGCGGTGATTACTCTGCTGACGGCCGTCGCGGCCCTGTTAATTGCCCTTCTGAAACAACAGGTGAAAAAACGCACCCTTGAGATTAAGTCCGCCAACCAGGCCCTGAAAGAATCCCGTCAGGCGGCATTGAATTTGATGGAAGACGCGGTGCTCGCCAAAGAGCGGCTGGAGCTGACTCAATTTGCACTCGACCGCGCCGGGAACCCTGCCTTTTGGGTTAACTCAACAGGACGGTTTGTCTATGTCAACGAGGCGGCCTGCCGCACGCTGGGCTATGACAAAGAAGAGCTTCTCCGCTTATCTGTTCCCGATATTGACCCGAATATGCCGGCGGAACGCTGGCCTTCGCACTGGCAGGAGTTGCAGGAAAAGAAATCGCTGCAACTTGAAATGCACCATAAGACCAAAGACGGACGGCTTCTTCCGGTTGAAGTTCATGCGAGCTATATAAGATACGGGAACAGGGAATATATCTGCACTTCCGCCCATGACATCACCAATCGAAAGGAGTCGGAAAAGCGTCTCCGGTTTGAACAAAACCTCTTCCTGTCTTTTATGGAGTCCCTGCCGGCCAATGTTTATTTCAAAGACACCAACGGGCGGTTCGTCTACGTGAACCAGAGCACAGCAATCTACCGCGGGATGGCAAAGGAAGCCTTGATCGGAAAAACCGATTTCGACCTCTTTCCGGAAGCTCTGGCCCGGAAAAAATTCGAGGACGAACAGCGGGTGATGCAAACCGGGCAGCCGGTTCAGGTCGAAGAGCTGTCGGGGACGGTTTGGCATCAAACCACTAAAACCCCCCGCTATGACGAAAATGGGAATCTCGCAGGAACACTCGGGATTTCATGGGATATCACCAAACGCATAATTGCCCAGCAAAAGCTTGAAGAGTCGCAACAGTTCCTGCGCACCGTTATTGATAGCATCCCGGTTCGTGTTTTCTGGAAAGACCGCAGCTCAACCTACCTCGGATGCAACCTGCCGTTTGCTCATGATGTCGGAATTGCCAGCCCGGAAGAAGTGGTCGGAAAAACCGATTTTGATCTGGTCACAACGAACGAACAGTCCGAAGCATTCCGCGCGGACGATCGTGACGTGATTGAGTCGGGCGCACCGAAACTTGATATTGAAGAACCTCAGACCCGATCAGATGGAACCCTCAACTGGCTGAAGACCAGCAAAATTCCGCTGAAAAACATTCAGGGAGAAATCATTGGAGTGATCGGGGCCTACGAAGATATCACCGAAAGTAAACGGATGCAGGAGGCGCTCCGGGAGAGCGCAGAGCTGTTCAGGCTGTTCATGCATCACTCGCCCGTTTACACCTATATCAAGGAAGTAACGCCCACCGAAAGCCGCGTGCTGCAAGCCAGCGATAATTTTCACCAGATGATCGGCATCCCGGGTTCAGAGATGGCGGGCAAGACCATGGCCGAGTTGTTCCCGGCGGAACTGGCCCTGAAGATCATGGCCGACGACTGGGCTGTGGTGAGCAAGGGTGCGGTGCTGAGAATAAATGAGGAGTTGAATGGCCGCAGCTATACCACGATCAAGTTTCCGATTGTTCAGGGCGACAGAACGTTGCTGGCGGGCTACACCACAGATATCACCGAAGAAAAAAAGAACAAAGCCGAACTGCTGCGCCTTTCCACCGCCATTGAGCAGTCTCCGGAAACCGTCATGATTACAGGTCCCGGCGGAATCATCCAGTATGTCAACCCGGCCTTTGAAACCATCACGGGCTATTCGCGCGAAGAAGCGTTGGGGAAAAACCCGCGAATCCTCAAGAGCGAAAATCACGATGCAGCCTTTTATTCCAACCTTTGGAAAACCATCACCTCTGGAAAAACCTGGGAAGGTCGTTTCGTCAATAAACGGAAAGGCGGCGAACTCTACACGGAGGAGGCCGTGATTTCTGCGGTTCGGGATCCGTCCGGAACCATCACCGGCTATGTCGCTGTGAAACGGGACATCACTCAGGAGCTGGCTCAGGAGGAGAAATTCCGGCAGAGCCAGAAGATGGACGCAATCGGTCGGCTCACCGGCGGCATCGCGCATGACTTCAACAATGTTCTTCAGGCTATCCTCGGGTTCAGCGAACTCCTTATCAACCAGTTGAAAAAGGACACTCTGGAACACGAGAATGCCCTTGAGGTCCAGAAAGCCGCCCGGCGCGCGGCGGAAATGACCCGGCAACTGCTGACCTTCAGCCGCAACCAACCTGCGGACAGGAAACGGATTGGCCTCAACACGGTGGTTCGGGATATCGAAGCGATGTTGCAACAACTGCTGGGGAATAAGACGGCATTAACCTTCGTGACGCACCCAGCCTTGCATGAAATATATATCGACCCCGGCCAGATCACGCAACTGATCATCAATCTGACCGTCAACGCCCGCGACGCCATGCCGGATGGCGGCCACCTGACGATCGCAACAGAAAACATCACCTTCGCGCCGCAAGCCATCACCGGAATGCCCGAAGCACGACCGGGTTCTTTTGTCTGCCTGTCCGCCACCGACACCGGTTGCGGCATGAGCCGTGAAGTAAAAGACCATTTGTTTGAACCGTTTTTCACAACCAAAGCAGTCGGCAAAGGAACCGGCATGGGCCTTTCGGTGGTGTACGGCATCGTCAAGCAGAACAAGGGCTGGATTCATGTGGACAGCAAAGAAGGACAGGGAACCACCCTGAAGATATACCTGCCGGCCTATGAAGCTCCCGCGACAGACAACCCAACAGACCGGACACGCAACGACCGGATTCTACTGGTCGAAGATGATGCGGGAATGCGCAATATGTTCATTCAGATTCTGGAATCGGCAGGCTATAAACCCGTCGTTGCCGCGAGCGCAGAAGAGGCCCTTGAACTGTTCAAAGAGCAGCAAGGCGACTTCGACCTGCTCTTCAGCGATATCGTCATGCCCGGGAAGGATGGCATCGAACTGGCAGACCTGCTCCGGAAAGAAAGTCCCGGCCTGCCGGTGGTGCTGTGCAGCGGTTATCAGAATCAGCATGATCGGTGGCTTCTTCTCGAGTCGAAGGGATATCACTTCCTGAAAAAACCGGTTTCTGTCGACGGCCTGCTGACCGCTGTGTATAGTGCGCTGACAGAAGTGATCCAATGAAGGAGCTGCGATTATGGCACACATTCTAGTGATGGATGATGAGACCTCCGTACAGTCTCTTTTCGGCCAGTTTCTGGAGGGCGCAGGACACTCCGTCGCGCTCGCTTCGAACGGACGGGAAGGATTACAGCTGATGAAACAGCAAAAACCTGACCTCATCATCACGGATATTATGATGCCTGAAATGGACGGTCTGGAACTGCTGATGAACATCAGAAAACAGCATCTGGGAATCCCGGTCATCGCCATCTCCGGCGGCATGAAAACCCAACCGGCCAACTTTCTCCCGCAGGCAAAAAAATTCGGCGCTCATCGCGTGTTTATAAAACCGGTCAAGCTGTCCGACTTGCGCGATGCGGTTAATGAACTGCTCAGCGAATTCGCAGAAAACAAATAACCCCGGCTATTTGTTTTTGCCGCTGGCCGGCCTTTCAAAATAAATCACTCCCGCCTGAGGGCAGACCGTCACGATATAACTCTGTAACAGGCGCGCGCCGATCCGTGTCCCGCCGGGCGAATTCGAAACCGCAGGCGCGGAAAAAATCAAACCGGCACCCAGCTGAACAGAAGAAACGGCCGCCGCGCCGTCCGTCGCCACTTCAAAGTCGCCCGCCGGGTCAATCAGGATCGGTCCAGCCTTGCCGTCAACAGCGCCGCGCACCACGCAGGCTCCGGCATAGTTCATGAGCGGAATCTTTGCGACGAGGAAGGCCGGGTTGGGCACATAAGCCGTTTCGACGGTCGCAAGCACGATCCTCTTCTCAGGGTAATCCAAACGGATCCGCCCAAACATTCTGAGCAGATCCCAGCCCATTACGGCTTTGAGCTCGGGCTTTTCAATGCCACGCGCCACCGTTCCAAGCGGGCCATTGGCCAACCGCACATAAACAAGCGGATTCTCAATGTAAAGCTGATCCAAACGAACCGTCGGCACCACCGAGAGACAGCCGGCAATCTCTTCGCCGGGCGTCTTAACCAGCTGTGCGCTGTCCTCACCGACCGGTTGTGAGCCAAACGTTTGCGCCAGATCAAACTCCATCCAGCTGGACGAAGCGGTGAAATCCAAAAGCAGCGGCGATGCGAGCCCGAATTTTCCGCGCAGCATCACCACAGGCCGAAGCGGTTCTTCGGCTTTCATCGAAAGCTCCGCCGCCTGATTGGGATGCAGACGGCTGCCGCCGCGGTATTCAATTCCGGAGGGCGTCTGATAAATGCTGTAACCGAACCGTTGCGGGTTTTTAACCTTCGCCATGTAAGCTTGCTGCTCGTTCCATGTAACCGGTTTAGTTTCTGTCGTCTTGCAGCCTGCCGCCAGCAGAACAGCAGAAGTGAATAAAATCAGCGCGGTTGTTTTCATTGGCCTTCCTTTCGTTCCGCCGAAGGGCGGCGCCCGTCGAGCGTATCAAGCAGGTAGTAGATATCATGACTGTCATCGGAAATCGAACAGATCAGCAATCCTTCGGTGATCGAGAAGCGGACTCGCACCCACACCGGAAGCGCCGGGTCGCTGTACTCCCAGACCGGCCACGCGCCGTAAGAACGGGACGGCTTAATTCCTTCGGGAGGAAAAAGATTCAACTGCCAGCGCAAAAGCACGGAGCGCGGGCCGAGGGCGCTGACCGCAACCCAGCTGTCGCGCCGGTCGCGCCCGCTCAGCGCAACCGTGGCCAGCGTCAGCGGACTTTTTTTCAAGGTTTGGAAAAAACGGCCCGCTGTTTTCCAGCCATTGGAAACGTGGAACTGTTCCAAAACCGACAAATCGGGTGTCACGCTGCGGTAAACAATCTGCGCATGGGAAGGAATCGGCTTAAGCGTCTGCAACGCCGACGGCGGCATATAGAAAATCCAGCCGATCACGGAAAGGGCGAGCAGCGCGGCCAGCGCGCCAACCGTCCAGCGGCGCGTCATGCCTGCACCGTTCCTTTAAGCTCGGCAACCGAACCGATCCCTTTTGCCGCCATCCAGTTCTCCATTCCTTCAATCACGCGCACCGCGGTGGAAGGATCGGTGAAGTTGGCGGTGCCGACGGCGACGGCCGAAGCGCCGGCGATGATGAACTCCAGCGCGTCCTCAGGACTGGTTATGCCGCCCATTCCAATGATTGGAATTTTAACGGCCTTGGCGGCTTCCCACACCAGTTTGACGGCAATGGGTTTGATGGCCGGGCCGGAGAGTCCGCCGGTGCGGTTGGCCAACTGCGGCTTGCGCGTTTCAATATTGATCGCCATGGCCGGATAGGAATTCATGATGGAAACGGCGTCGGCACCGCATTCTTCGGCGGCGCGGGCGAACAGTTTGATGTCCGCCACATTCGGCGCGAGTTTAATGATCAGCGGCTTCTGCGTCTTGGCGCGAACTGCATCCACGACCGAGCGAAACAGATTCACATCGGTTCCGTAGAGCGCCCCGCCCTCTTTGACGTTCGGGCAGGAAACATTCACTTCGAGCGCGCTGATCCGCGGCTGATCGTTGAAAATCTCCGCGACGCGGCTGTAGTCTTCGACGGTTTTTCCCCAGATGTTGACGATGAGCGGCACGCGATATTTTTCGAAGAACGGTATATTTTTCTTAATGAACATATGCGCCCCGGGACCGGGCAGGCCAATGGCATTGAGCATGCCGGCAAATGTTTCGAACGTGCGCGGCATCGAATTGCCAACATGCGGCTCGGTGCTGATGCCTTTGACGGTAATCGCGCCGAGGCGGTCGAGATCAACCAGATCGGCGTATTCCGGCCCGTAGCCGAACGTGCCGGAGGCGACCGTTACCGGATTCTTCATTTCCAGCGAGCCGATGCGAACAGCCATGTCTGGCTGCTTCGGCCGGGAGCCGGGAGCCGGGAGCGTGGAGTCATGAGATACCATTACCATCACGAAACCCCTCCCAACAGGCTTTTTCTAAATGCCTCTATCATTTTACTCTCCGCTTCGAGTTCTGCGAGTTGACGGTCTCTTAACTCTGTACTGATCAGCCCTCTTTTTGCAAAAAGAATCAGCATGTTGGCATTTTCAAAACAGGAGCGTTTGGCAAAATTTAAAAACTGAGCAAATTCTTTCTTTGAAGCCGCTCCGGCACCTTCTGAAATATTGTTTGAAATGCTGAGAGCCGCCCCGCGCAACTGATCGGAGAACCGGTAAAATTTACGAACATCCATCTCATCGGCAACATTCAAGAGCTGATCGGCGATCTCAATGGCACGTTGCCATATTTCGAGGTTTTGGAATCTAAATTGTGCCATGTTTTCTCCAAGCTCCACGCCCCATGCTCCCTGCCTATTCATCCCAGAGAATCTCCCGCGCTTTAAAAACCGGGCCGGTCTTGCAGCATCGCACCCATTCCCAGCCGTCAGCGGTTTTGCGTTTGATGACGCAGGCGAGGCAGGCACCGACGCCGCAGGCCATGTTGCGATCCATGGAAAGCCAGGCGGTTATTCCATTTTGAACAGCGCGATCGCCGACCGCTTTGAGCATGGCGTTGGGACCACAGGCGAAAATTTCCAATCCTTGGAAACGTTGTCCCCCTGCTCCCTGCTCCCTGCCCCCTGCATCTTGCTCCGCCAGCCACGAGTCGAGCGCAACCGTGACGAGCCCCTTCTGTCCGAGCGAGCCGTCGTCGGTGGTGATGCGCACATCCCAGCCGAGCGCTTTGAATTCGTCGACACAGAGAACATCCCCCGCACTTCGCCCGCCGAAGAAGGCAACGCCCTTGACCGGCAGTTTGGCCGCCTGCAGATAAAGCGCGGCGTTGCCGTAGCCGCCTGCAACAAGTACAGGTGTCATCGTGCTCGCAGAGTGAATCGGCGGGAACCCGTTGCCCAGCGGACCGATCAGATTAACGGTTTCGCCTTCGCGCACGGAGCACATCGCGGCGGTGCCTTTACCAACGGATTTGTAGAGAATGGAAAGGCCTTCGGCATCGGCTTTAAAAACGCTGAAAGGCCGCCGCAAAACGGCGTCGGCGAGGCGCGGTACACGCAGATGGACAAACTGCCCCGGCCGCACGAGCGGACCAATGGCGGGAGAAGAAAGTCTGAGCAGGCGATAGTCGCCCTGAAAGACGTGATGTTCAACTACGGTGGTGTTTTCCTGTATCATTGGGCGGGGATTGTGCGGGGTTTCAAATACGAGGTCAAACGCATTTCGCCCGCAACGACAGGTCAAAACTGCACAGTAGAGTTCAGGCGGCGGGTCTCAAGTTCACGGCGATAATTGGCCAGAAAGGCCACAATTCCGTCGCGATGATTGGCGCCGGCCAGTTCGATGGCCGTTTCCCCTGAAGAAAGCTTGGCATCAATATTCGCGCCGCTGCGCACCAGTAGTTCAAAGATTTCTACAAAGCCAAGCTGCGCGGTCATCAGCAACGGGGTGCGCTCCTGATTGTCGGGAAGCTCCATATTCGCTCCATGCTTGAGCAGCAGTTTGACCACCTCAAGCTGGTTGCCGCGCACCGCGTAGAGTAGCGGTGTTAAGCCGTACCGATCCTGAAGATTGACGTTCGCGCCCCGGTCGAGTAGCAGATGGACGACTTCCACGTGCTTCTGGGTGACGGCATAGTGCAACGCGCTGGCACCTGTTTTTGAACGAAGGTTCAAATCCTGTCCGCGCTTGATCAGGATCTCAAGCATGGTGATGTTGCCGACGCGGGCGGCGCAGAAAAGACAATTTTCATCGGCGCACGAGCGGTCATCCGTGAGAGCCCCGGCGGCAACCAGCTTTCCAACCACCGGATTGTTGGCCTGTACGGCAAGACAAAGCGGCGCGGCTTTGTCATTGTTGCGCAGTTGGAAATCAGCGCCGGCAGCGATCAGCCGTTCGGCCGCGGACGGATCTTTCTGCATCGCGGCGAAGTGCAGCGCGGTGTTGCCATTCTGCCCCGCACGGTTGATATCCGCGCCCGAAGCCAGCAGCAGTTCCATGCCAGCCAGCTGTCCGGTCAGCACAGCGCGCATCAGCGGAGTAAAGCCTTCTTTGTCCAGCGCATTAATGTCAGATCCGCCAGCCAGTTGTTTTTTGATGAGCTTAACATTTCCGATCGCTGCGGCGCTGTGAAGCGTCGGGCCTGAACGCGTATCGAGCCAGCACAACCCGGCAAAAATTATCAGTGCGATCGTAAAAGTTGATATCCAGAACCAGACGGTTTTCATTGTTCTCTTCCCAATTGGAATTTTCTTTTAGAATTAGAGGGAAGTTTACTGCTTTTCAGGAATACCGCACGTCGGGGCATCGCCCGAAATTATTGAGGGGATTTGTATTACAGGATTTCAACAAAATGGAGGTCATCCATTTTTGTCTAAAATCCATTGCACGGACCGCTGAACCAGTTCGGATGAGCCGTGCACACCGAGCTTCGACTTAATGCGCGCACGATAGGTTTCGACCGTTTTGATGCTCACGTGCATGGCCGTGGCAATATCCGCGGTGCTCTTTCCTTTGCCGATCTGTTCGAAAACGGCCAGTTCGCGATCGCTGAGCCGGAGAACCGGGTCGCCTTCCGGTTCGGGATGCCGCACCGTCTGCATAATTTTTTGCTTAACGGCTTCACTGGCATGAACCCCGCCGCCAAGCACGCAGGATATGGCTTCAATCAAACTGCCCGGAGGTGTGTTTTTACTGACAAAACCGGAAGCTCCGGCCCGCAGAACACGCTCGGCATAGAGCATTTCGTCCTGCATAGAGAGCACCAGCATTCTTATTTCGGGAAACTGCACCGCAATGTCTTTAACCAGATCGAGCCCTGAATCTTCTCCCAGCGACAGATCGATCACGACCAGATGCGGATTTGTTTTTACGCAAATCTGAAGCGCCTCCGCCCGAGTGGACGTTTCGCCACAAACACAAAGATCCGGCTCGCGTTCGATGAAGTCACGCAACCCCTGCCGGACGAACGCGTGATCATCAACAATCAGGATTCTCTTCTTAAGCTCTTGCGGAGTTATGTCGCTCATGCCGCGCATACTGCCAAATCTAATTCTAATTACAAAGCCTGTTTTCAGGTCTTTTTTCGCTCATCAACTTTAACCGCCTTCCAGACCGCCTCAAGCTCTTCAAGGGAGCAGTTTTCCAGTTCAAGCCCTTCGGCGTGCAGGCGGTTTTCCAGAGATTGGAAACGGCGCATAAATTTGGCGATGTTTTCGTTGAGCAGCTCCTCCGGCTCGTGGCCGAGATAGCGGCTGAGGTTCACAACCGAAAACATCAGATCGCCCAGCTCTTCACGGATGGCGGCAGCATCTTTCTGCGCCATGGCTTCTTTGACTTCGGCCAGTTCCTCATCGAGCTTGTCCACCACCCCGCTGATTTCGTCCCACTCGAAGCCGGCGCGGGCGACACGTTTCTGCACCAGATTCGCCTTGGCCAGCGCAGGCAGATGCCGCGGGATGCCTTCCACCAGCGAACGCGGCGTTTCCGCATCCTTCTCGGTTTTTTTAATTTTCTCCCAGTTGCGCAGCACCTCGCCGGAGGTGTCGGCCTTAACATCGCCAAAAACGTGCGGATGACGCCGGACAAGTTTGTCGGCGATTCCGTTGACGACATCGTCAAAATTAAATTCACCGGCTTCATCGCAAATCTGCGCCTGAAAGACCACCTGAAGCAGCAGGTCGCCCAGCTCGCCGCGCAGTTCGTCGCGGTCGCCGCCTTCGATGGCGTCGATGACTTCGTAGGTTTCTTCGATGAGATTGGATTTGAGCGAGTCGAGCGTCTGTTCGCGATCCCACGGACAGCCGTCCGGACCGCGCAGTTTGCGCATAATTCCAAGCAGACGTTCCGCCGATGTTTCTTTCATACCCACTCCTTAAAACAAAAAGGCTGAACCGCGGTTCAGCCTTTTCTTCAGACTCCGGGAGTCCGTGTTACCGGCGGCTGACCAGATCAAACAGTTCCTTGGCCGACAGGTCGCCGAGCGTATCAAGCACCACTTTGGCGCCGGTGAAATCTTCGAACGCGGTGTAGGCATCCGGCAACGCGATGCAGGTGGCGCCAGCCGTCAGCGCGCCCTTACAGGCGGCACGGGAAGCGACGATGGCGATCGCCGGAGTCTCTTCCTGTCCGCGCTGTTTCAGGATACGCAGCCAGTGGTCTGCGCGCGGGAAAATCGGATCCACGCTGTCCATCGCAACCAGATCAACGCCCATTTCATCCAGTCCGGTTTTCTTCATCAGCTCTTTGGCAACGGCTTCCGGCCAGGCCGAAAGGGCCACCGCCTGAATGTTCCGTTCCTTGGCCGCTTTGATGAGCGCCGGAAGTTCTTTGACCAGCACGGCTTTATCCGCAAAGGCTTTGGCCAGCAGATTTTCAGCCTGTTCCGTGAGCTGGTCGCCGGTCGTCAGGTTGCGTCCGGAAGCTTCAATCATCGCCTGAATGGCTTTGCCGGGCCGGGAGGTGAGTCCGTAACGGGCAAATAGCGCCGGGGTTACTTCGATATCTTTGCTCTTCATCACCTGTTTAAGCACATCAAACATCAGCTGGCGTCCGTTGACGGCGACATATTCGAGTTCGAAGAAAAGGACTTCCCGCGCCTTGGTTTTTTCGGTCGCCGGGGTGGTTTCAGTTTTGGCTTTGTTCATTCAATTTGCTCCGGTTAATTGCACATTTTTCTATAAAAACAGGGGGGCAGTGTATGCGGCGGGGCGGGCGCAGTCAAGCCCCCGAAAAATATCCCCCCTGCGGAGCAGGAAAAGGGTTGCAAGCCACGGGTTGGATTGTGATTATGGCCGGAATTTTGGAAAAAAAACGGGACTTTTCAGCGGACATAAAATGAAAAAAGCAATCATTGCACTCGAAGACGGCACCTGTTTCACCGGACGGGCCTTCGCCGGCTCCGGCGAATTCTACGGCGAACTGGTGTTCAACACCTCGATGACCGGTTATCAGGAAATCCTGACCGATCCTTCCTATAATGGACAGATCGTCACCATGACCTACCCGCTCATCGGCAACTACGGCGTGAATCCTGAAGACGTCGAATCGCGCGCCGTTTTTGCCAAAGGGCTGGTGGTGAGCGAGTGCAGCCGCATCGCCAGCAACTGGCGCTCCACCATGAGCCTGCCCGAATACCTTGAAAAAGCCGGCGTGGTCGGCGTGGATCAGATCGACACACGCGCCGTCACCATCCATATCCGTGACAAAGGCGCCATGAAGTGCGTCATCTCGACCGAAGATCTCGACTGCAAGAGCCTCGTCAAAAAGGCGAAGGACTCCGCCGGGCTCGTCGGACGCGACCTTTCCACCGAAGTCAGCGCACAGAAACCGTATGTTTATCCGGAAGGTGGAAAAAAGAACGCCCGCTTCCGCGTTGCCGTGATCGACTGCGGCATCAAAACCAACCAGCTTCGTATCTTCGACCAGCTCGGTTGCGAATGCCGCGTGTTTCCCAATACCGCCTCGGCCAAAGAAATTCTGGCCTGCAAGCCCGACGGTCTCTTCCTCTCTAACGGCCCCGGCGATCCGGCTGGCGTTCCGCAGATTGTCGCAACCGTCAAAGAGCTGATCGAATCCAAACTTCCAACCTTTGGAATCTGCTTCGGCCACCAGATGCTCGGCCAGGCGTTTGGTGCAACAACCTATAAACTGAAATTCGGCCACCGCGGCGCCAACCAGCCGATTCAGGATCTGCGTACCGGCAAAGTGGAAATCGCTTCGCACAACCACGGGTTCTGCGTTGACCCGGCCACCGTCGATCCGAAAATCGCCGAAGTCAGCCACATCAATCTCAACGACAACACCGTCGCCGGCCTGCGTCATAAAACACTGCCGGTGTTCTGCGTGCAGTACCATCCGGAAGCCTGCCCCGGACCGCATGACCCCTACTATCTTTTTGAGGAGTTCATTGCGCTGATGGAAAAAGGGAAGAAATCATGAAACACAGTGAATGGATTGCTATTTTAGATTACGGCTCGCAGGTGACGCAGCTGATCGCCCGCCGCATCCGCGAACAGAAGGTGTACTGCGAAATCATCCGCTTTGACACCAAAGCCGCCGACCTCGCCAAGCGTGCCCCGAAAGGCATTATTCTTTCCGGCGGCCCAGCCAGCGTAACCGATCAAGGTTCGCCGCTGTGCGATCCCGCGATTTTCGAACTCGGCATTCCGATCCTTGGAATCTGCTACGGCATGCAGATGACCGCCCAGACGCTCGGCGGCAAAGTGCACCGCGGCACCAAACGCGAATATGGCAAAGCGATGATGCAGGTCACCAAAGAATGCCCGCTTTTCCAAGGACTGGATAAAAATCTTCAGGTCTGGATGAGCCACGGCGATAAAGTCGAAGCGATTCCCGCCGGATTTGAAGCCGTCGCCGAATCCGACAACTGTCCTTTCGCCGCCATGCAGAACACCGCGAAGAAAATTTACGGCGTGCAGTTTCATCCCGAAGTCGTCCATACCCCGCAGGGCGCGCAGATGCTCGGCAATTTTGCCTATAAAGTCTGCGGCTGCTCCGGCGACTGGAAGATGAGCAAATTTATTGAAGACAACATTAGTGCCATCCGCGCTAAGGTCGGCAGCGATCACGTTCTGCTCGGACTGAGCGGCGGTGTGGATTCTTCCGTCGTGGCCGCCCTGCTCCATAAAGCGATCGGCCCGCAGCTTCACTGCGTCTTCGTCGACAACGGACTGCTCCGCTATAACGAAGCACGAGAAGTCGAAGAGCTTTTCGGCAAAGCCTTCGGCATCGACCTGCATACGGCGCATGCGCAGGACATTTTCCTCGATGCGCTGGCCGGCGTCACCGATCCGGAGAAGAAACGTAAAATCATCGGCAAAACCTTTATCGATGTCTTCGCCGAAAAAGCGCGCGAAGTCGGTAAAGTGAAATATCTTGCACAAGGCACGCTCTATCCCGACGTCATCGAAAGCGTTTCGCCGATCGGCGGGCCGTCGGCCACCATCAAGAGTCATCACAATGTCGGCGGACTGCCCGCCGATCTGAAGTTTGATCTGATTGAACCGCTCCGCGAACTCTTCAAAGATGAAGTGCGCGCCGTCGGCCGCGAGCTTGGCCTGCCGAGTTACGTCGTCGATCGCCAGCCCTTCCCCGGCCCCGGCCTCGCCGTACGCATCCTCGGCGATATCACACAGGAACGCGTCGATCTGCTCCAGCTAGCCGACCTGCGTGTTCGTGAAGAAATTCTGAAAATGCCAAACCATCTCGACGTCTGGCAGTACTTCGCCGTGCTGCTCCCGATCCAGACCGTCGGTGTCATGGGCGACGACCGCACCTACGAAAACGTCGTCGCGGTGCGCGCCGTTCAAAGCCTCGACGGCATGACGGCCGACTGGTTCAAACTGCCTTACGAGGTGCTCGACAGCATTTCCAACCGCATTATCAACGAAGTCAAAGGCGTCAACCGCGTCGTCTACGATATTTCGTCAAAACCGCCTTCCACCATCGAATGGGAGTAGGGACGGAAAGATGAATGATGAACTATGAAAGATGAAAGCGGTATGAATGTGAACGAAAACAGCGAAAACTATGACTTCCGGAAACGGACAAAGGCTTTTGCTGTAGAAATTATTCATTTATACGCGGCCCTTTCAAAAGAGGCCTCGGTACAGGTTTGCGGCAAACAGATGCTCCGCTCAGGAACATCAATTGCCGCCAATTTCAGAGAGGCTTACCGGGCACGAAGCACGGCGGAATTTATTTCAAAACTTGAACAATGCCTTCAGGAAGCAGACGAAACACAGCTCTGGCTCGAACTGCTGACTGAAGGTTGCAATGTAAACAGCGGTAAAATCGGTGAGTTGTGGAAAGAATGCGACGAGCTGATTTCCATCATGGTGTCTTGGGTGAAAAAATCTAAGGGACAATAAATACTATTTTCATATTTCATACTTCATCTTTCATATTTCAGAGGTACCTATGCCTAAAAGAACTGACATCCACCACATCCTGATCATCGGCTCCGGCCCGATTGTTATCGGCCAGGCGTGCGAATTCGACTACTCCGGAACGCAGGCGTGCAAAGCACTCCGTGAAGAAGGCTTCCGCGTCACGCTGATCAACTCTAATCCGGCCACGATCATGACCGATCCGGCCACGGCGGATGCGACTTACATCGAGCCGATCACTCCGGAAACCGTCGAAAAGATCATCATCAAAGAAAAGCCCGACGCCTTGCTACCGACGCTCGGCGGACAAACCGCGCTCAACACAGCCATGAAGCTTTATCGAAGCGGCGTGCTGAAAAAGTACAACGTCGAGATGATCGGCGCCAACTATGACGCCATCATGCGCGGCGAAGAGCGCGACATCTTCAAATCCGTCATGAAGGAAGCGGGCATCGAAACGCTCAAGAGCTTCCATGTTCATAATCTGGAAGAAGCAATCCACGTCGCTGAAAAAGAACTTCCCTTTCCGATCATCGTGCGACCTAGCTTTACGCTCGGCGGCACCGGCGGCGGCATTGCTAACAACATGGATGAGCTGAAACAAATCGCCAGACGCGGTTTGGAAGCCAGCCTTAGCAGCGAAGTGCTTCTCGAAGAATCGGTCTATGGCTGGAAAGAGTTCGAGATGGAGGTCATGCGCGACAAGAAGGATAACGTCGTCATCATCTGCTCCATCGAAAACATGGATCCGATGGGCATTCATACCGGCGACAGCATCACCGTCGCGCCGACCCAGACATTGACCGACCGCGAATATCAGACGATGCGCGACGCTTCCATCAAAGTCATGCGCGCCGTCGGCGTTGAAACCGGTGGATCGAACGTTCAGTTCTGTATCCATCCCGAAACCGGCCGCATGGCGATCATCGAAATGAATCCGCGCGTTTCGCGCTCCTCGGCGCTGGCCTCCAAAGCCACTGGCTTCCCGATCGCTAAACTGGCCGCCAAGCTCGCCGTTGGTTACACGCTCGACGAACTGCCGAACGACATCACCAAGAAGACGCCGTCCTGCTTCGAACCGTCCATCGACTACTGCGTCGTCAAAATGCCGCGCTTCGCTTTCGAAAAATTCCCGTCGGCGGACGCGCACCTCGGCGTCAGTATGAAATCGGTCGGCGAAACGATGGCGATCGGCCGTAACTTTAAGGAAGCACTCCAGAAAGCATTCCGATCCTTGGAAATCGGCGTGGACGGTCTCGACCTGAAAGCCGAAGCCAAAGTGCCGCTCGACCGGCTCGACGAATGGCTGACCCGCACCAAGACCGAGCGGTGCATCGCTATCAAGGTCGCGCTCAAGCAGGGTTACACCGTCCAGAAGATTGCCGAGATCACGAAAATTGATCCGTGGTTCATCGACAACATTCTGCAGATCGTAGAAATGGAGCGCGAACTGCTCGACGCGCCCAAAGACATGCCGCTCGACGTCGACCTGCTCCGCAAGGTCAAACTCAACGGTTTCTCCGACGCTCAGATTGCCGTACTGCGTGGACAGGATCCGCTCGCCTTCCGTGAGGAACGCAAGAAAGCCGGCGTCCTTCCGGTTTACCGTCTGGTGGACACCTGCGCTGGCGAGTTCGAAGCCGCCACTCCTTACTTCTATTCCAGCTACGGCGACCTCAACGAAATCCGGCATACCGGCAAGAAGAGCATCATCGTGCTCGGCTCCGGCCCTAACCGCATCGGTCAAGGCATTGAGTTCGACTATTCCTGCGTGCATACCGTCATGGCGCTGCGCGAAATGGGCTACGAAGCCATCATGGTCAACTCCAACCCGGAAACCGTTTCGACCGACTACGACACCTCCGACAAACTTTATTTCGAGCCGCTGACCTTCGAAGATGTGATGAACATCTACGAACAGGAAAAGCCGATCGGCATGATCGTTCAGATGGGCGGACAGACTCCGCTTAATCTTGCCGACCGCCTGCTCGCCGCCGGCGTTCCAATCCTTGGAACTTCGCCGAAGAGCATCGCCATGGCCGAAGACCGCGAACTCTTCCGCCAGATGATCATCAAGCTCGACCTCAAACAGCCGGAAAGCGGCACGGCCAAAACGATGGACGACGCGCTGAAAATCGCGCACCGCATCGGCTTCCCCGTCATGATCCGCCCGTCGTTCGTGCTCGGCGGACGCGCGATGATGGTCGCCTACGACGAAACCGAATTCGTGCCGTTCACCCACGCCGCGTTCAACGCCAGCCCGGGCCATCCGGTGCTGATCGACCGCTTCCTCGAAAACGCGATCGAGATCGACGTGGACCTCGTCTGCGACGGCAAAGAGGTTTATGTCGGCGGCGTCATGCAACACGTCGAAGCTGCCGGCATTCATTCCGGCGACAGCGCCTGCTCGATTCCGCCCTACTCGCTCGATCCGAAAATCGTCAAAGAAATCGAAGCGGCCTGCACCCGCATGGCGCTCGAACTGAACGTCAAAGGACTGATGAACGCGCAGATGGCTGTCAAAGGCAATGACATCTACGTCATCGAAGTCAACCCGCGCGCCTCGCGCACCGTGCCGTACGTTTCGAAAGCCACCGGCGTGCCGCTGGCGAAAATCGCCACCGAAATCGCCGTCGGCAAAACGCTCAAGCAGCTCGGACTCTCCGGAACGCATGCCAAGCTGGACTGGTTCGCTGTCAAAGAAGCCGTCTTCCCGTTCAACCGTTTTGCGGGCGTCGACCCGATTCTCGGCCCGGAAATGAAATCCACCGGCGAAGTGATGGGCATCGATAAAACGTTCGAAATGGCCTACTGGAAATCGCAGATCGCCGCCGGACAGATGATCCCGACCGAAGGGTGCGTATTCCTCAGCGCCACGGACCGCGATAAAGGCTGGATGGTTGAAATCGGCAAAGCGCTCGTTGGCCTTGGCTTCACGCTGACCGCCACCGAAGGTACCGGCAAGGCGTTGGGCGATGCCGGACTGAAGGTCATTGAAACCTGCAAGCTCGCCAGCGGACAACACCCGAACATCATCGACTTCATGCAGGACGGTAAGATCGCCATGGTCATTAACACGCCCAGCGGACCGGTCTCACGCATGGACGAAATCAAAATCCGCTCCGAGTGCATCCTGCGGAACATCCCGATCGTCACCACCGAGTCCGGCGCCCGCGCCACCCTCGGCGCTATTAAAGCGATTGACGGCAAAGACTGGGATGTCCGCCCGATTCAGGATTATCACGCCTGATTTCCAATGGTTGAAAAACGGATTACTCCATCGGTTGCCAGCCGCCGCCGAGGGCTTTATAGAGCTGAATCAGGTTCTGTGTGATGGCGCTTTGGCTCTGTACGAGTTGCGCTTCAAATGCCAATTGGGCGCGCTGGGAATCGAGCATCGTGGAAAAATTGATCAGCCCGTTTTTATACTGGTCGTCCGCCAGCAACGCCGCCGGAAAAAGTGTCAGTCCTATTATTTTAGCATTTCTTTCAGCTCGCACAGACATCCCTCCTGGGCCGTCTCGACCTCCCGTACATACTGCGACATGTTTGATACGCATCCCATTTGAACCTGCTGGGCGATCCATTCGTTCCTGACATGGGTGTTTTTCCGAATCACCCATGCGATTGCTTTTTTGCGCGGATCGCTTTTTTTAAGCTTTTCCAGACCGACCGTATTCAACTTCAGCCTTTTGAGGGATCGGTCGAAAAGCCGTTGCGCGTCGAGCGTATCGTGCTGGGTGGTTTCCTCTCCGCAAAACGAGTCTCGCCGTTTCCCTTTCATCACGCCATCAAGCGACCCGACCATCCGGTCACGGAATGGATCGCTCCCGAAACACCAGCCCCTGCGGATTTTACTCCAGCGCTCATCGGCTTCCTGCGGCCGGTCACTGCCAGCAATCTCCAAAACCCGTTTCTGCATATACCGGCGGTACTTCGCCCGTCCCGACGTATCATCCAAAAGCCCAAGAGCACCCAGCGTACGCGCAACCTTCAGCCAGTCCGGCCTTCTGGCCGGATGTAAATAGCTCGCATAGCTGCTCCAGAGATAGTCCGTTAGCTTTCCATTTTCCAAATCAAAGCACTTTGCCCTCGCCGGATTCAGATGGATGTAGTTGCTGACCGTCAGAAAGTAATCCTCCTCCGTATCCACCAGCAGCGCTTTGTAGCGGCTTTGAAACAGGTGTCCCCAAACCTTGTGGCGGATATTAAACCGTCGGGTATAGGTTCCCTGCAACCAGCGCATCCCGTCCACCAGACCGGCGTGCGGAGTTTCCACCAGCAGGTGATAATGATTACCCATCAAACAGAACGCATGCACCTGCCACCCGGTGCGATTGCACGCTTCTTTCAATGTGTCCAGAAACCGTTCGTTATCTTGGGAATCACGGAAAACCGGCTCCTGCCGGTTCCCACGACACATCACATGATAAAACGCTCCCTCAAATTCAATCCTCGGTGCTCTTCCCATGCGCAAGTTCTACGACACGCAGACAACCTCGCTCAAGCTAAAATGCGAAAATAATAGGACTGACACCTTTTCCACATGGTTGTCATCGGTGTGGATTCGGGGAAAGAGTTGCTTTTTCGATAATATCAGACCAGAGCTGATAAACCGGCTCATTTTTCGACTTCGGACGAACCTGATAGGTAAGCATATAAATACCGTCAGAAGCTTTCATAAACCGACGGATACCGGCTTCGTTCGCCTTGTCAGAATGATAATGAACAGTGATTGAACCGTCTTTGTTCTCCTGCTCTTTAAGTCGAATATCAGGATCGGCCCCGAGCAGTCCAGCTTTCCAACGCTCAACGTATTCCGGCAATGCCTGCTTAGTAAAAATAATCTGCTGAGCAACGAGTTCGTTCCAAGCCTCAATCGCGTCCCCGGCAGGTACAAACTCGCATATAAACCCCTTGGCATCTCCTTCTATAAATTTCTGTTCCCATTCACGCACGTCCCGTCTGATATCGAAACCAACCGCCATAGAAGGCGTAGGTATATACTTGGCAAAAAGCATCGCAGCCAAACAAAAGACGGATAAAAACACACAAACAGTTTTCATAATTAGAACCCGTTACTGCGAAATATTCATTTGGTTTGGATGTTGATAATGGTCGGCTGATCTTTGCGCTCCCATTCCTTTGGAGTTACTTTGATTCCGCGATCACGCAAGAACTCCACAACCTTGTTGCGCCAGACATATTCAGAGTCTTCGGGATGGACAGCCCTGTTTTCAAGACGCTCCAACAATGTATAAGGCTCTCTGTTCGTGGAATACGGCGCACCTGCCTCAAGAAATGTGTAAACATTTTCATAGTCGTTTATCATGGCGCAAGCACGAACAACATCACGACTACCATCGCTCTCTTTAACGTCGGCTCCATGTTTTACAAGGATTCGCACCTTATCCGACTTGGACACAGCAGTACTTATTGTGTACCACAATAATGAAATGTCTTTATCAATAGACCCATTGGGATTTACTTCTGTCATCCAAAATTTTCGCTGGTTCGGATCGCCTCCATATTTCAATGCGGTCTCCAAAAAAAATGGATCCTCAACCTTTACGGCTAAAAACAGCAATGTGTCCATAGCTCCTAAACGGACATTGGGGTCGGCGCCACACTTGAGTAAATGCTCAAACCCGATTTTATTACCTTTAACCATGACCCACGTCAGTGGCGTTACCCCGTCCTTCCCAACAAAATTCACATCGACGCCTTTAGAAAGAAGAATATCAACGGCATTGGTATTTCCCTGTGCTGCAGCATCGGCCAGTTTCCGAACTTGTCCATTTGCGAAAATGTCTCTTACAGAAAGCTGGCTCTGTCCGGAGCACCCAGAAAAACTAGCAATAAGGGAAAACACAATGATCGCCTTTTTCATAAAACTCCTTAATAGCACAGATAACCCCAATGCACCTTTACTATCTACTCATATACTGATTGTACGCTCGTTCTCTCTGTGTATCTGCATACCCCGCTGTTTCCAAAGCACGCAAAACTGAAGACATCCCATGCGCCTGAGTTCGTTGAGGGATAGAACCGGGTATGATCCCATACCCAGAGGCTGGCTTTAGACCGTGCCGATTTCCCGCTGCGTTAAACACACCGGGAGTTCTATCTTGTATATGTGAAAGAATTTCACCTTTTACGTAGTATGCATTCACATAATCGTTGGCGTTAAAATTTGAATTCTTGGCATAGTCGGGGTTCATACCTGCGGCATTAAAAGTAACCGCATCAACCCCAAACTGAACTGCCACCGTACTGGCCATCCCTCCCCCCAAAGAGTGCCCAAGCGCCGTGAGTTTTGTCTTTTGAGGGGTCAGTCCTTGAATTTTGATATTTCGTTTTTGAACTCCCATAACAATCCGTCTTCCGCTTTTTCAACCGCCCCGACTCCTCTCGAAACTGTTGATGGATGTCCCATACTCAACGACGAGGCGATCCATTCATTCTTTACACTCG